>JAUSMB010000006.1 GCA_030645365.1 Rugosibacter sp. | reverse complement strand
AATTATTCCAATCGCTATTTTATTAGTCGCATTAATTCCTGCTTTTATTTGGTATCACAATTCAAGTAATAGTATCCTGACCGCCCGTCATGCGGCTTGCTCCAGACGCGGGGAATAGTCACCCCGCAGCACAGCAGTTGGTAAGTGTGCAGATTGGCCTGATAGAGCGTGATGCCAGTTGCTTCGGCTGCCGTTTCCAGCTTCTGCAAAGCGGCAAAGATATGCGCAGCGGAATAGCCCCACACCGTGAGGTTGTCACGCAGCAGATCCGCCCACGCCTTGTCAGCGAACAGATCGATGACGCGGGTCTGTGCTCTGCGTTCGAAACGTGCTTGCTCGCTAAGCATGCTCCACCCTTCATGGCTTAGCCTTCACTATATAGTTAGCCATCCATACTTGGCATTGCAGTTGCCCATCAGCTGCTTATGCCTCGGATTCCTCGGTCTGGTCGCTCCACTCCGGAATAACCACGGCTGCCTGAACATTCGTCAGAGCCAAGACCTTTCTCAGTTCGTTGCGCAATATCTCTTTGCGCAACTTGAAAAACTGCATGAATTTGCTGAACTCAAGGCTTTCGTTGGCCGGAAAATAGTTGTCCTTGAAAAATGCCACCCGTTCGGATTCTTCCATGTTCTCCATCCAAGTCTTCAGCGGCGTCGCATTTTTGCTTTCGTTCTGCCTGTCTTTCATCAGCTGTAGGTTGGGTACACAGTCGCGGCAATCCAGCCACTCCTGCCGTTGCTCAGGGGGAAGCCTCATTTCCTCAAAGTTGGCCTTACTAAAACCTGCCTCCGGATGCATGTGATCCTGATGGAACACCACCTCGTTGAAGCGCAAATGCGGGTACAGCAGCGAAAGCACAAAGAACGATGACGGCCCTTTGGTGATCTGCAGGAACCGTTCAATATCGGCCTCGGTCACCGCCAGCGATTTTTGCTGCGGCAGCGCGATCTTCAACATCTCGTCGAACGAAAATTGGTCGGAACACCAACAATAAGTCTTAACACCGGCAGGCGTTGTCACTTCTTTACGCACGCCATGTCTCAGCGCCGTAATCAGCGCGTCTTGCGAACTGTTGTATATCCCGTTCAACAAGGCATGGATCAAATACCTCTGGATGCCCTTCTTCGATTCCCTGTCTAAAACACCGCCCTTGCGAATATAGTAAGCAATGATGATTGTCGAAATTTCCGAGGTCAACACACTGCCACTGAAGCCGAACTCGACCAGCAAGTCCACCGTCTTCTTCACGGCCTCCGCGATCCGCGACCATTCATCCCGTATCTTCTGTACATTTTCCGACTTGAACGAATTGACTTTGAACACAACGGGACCATCGCTTAGCACCAGGCAACAGCGCATCAGATATTCGTTGCCGAAGTTGAAGCCGTCTCCCTTGCCGTTAATCTCCTTGAGCAAATTCTCGATCTGTTCGCGACCATCGTTCCATGTCGCCACGATGGTGGAAAACAGCAAATCGGTCTTGCTCAGGATGGTCGCCCCGCTATTCACCCGAACAAATATCTTCAGGATGTCTTCGAGATCATCCTTGGCGACCTCGAAGTAATTGATCAGCGCTTCCTTCCGGATACGATCATACAAGGTGCTGAGGCCGCGCCTGATCAGGCGCTTTTTGCCCAGGATTGCCTCGCGCTGCACATCGTGTGTGCATTGCTCGTAAAAACCCTTAATGAGCTGATCGAACTCCGGATCGTCCCGCCAGGAAAGAACCTGACCAGCCTTCATCCAGAACATCGGCTCATCCTGCGGTTCTGCGCCGTCTTCGCTTACAGACTTGCGCATCACACTGGATTCCGCCTTATTCCCGGTCAGAAAGCAAAACTCGAAATTAATATCTTCCTGCAGGCGAATCTCATCGTTTTCATCGATTACATAGGGTAAGGACAATAGATTGAGATACAACTCGGTTTTCTCGTAGGCATCTGGATTGGTGCTGCGCCTGTAGGGCGCCTTCTCGGTGTGGGTTCCCATCAGTCCGACGTACATAGAACTCAAACGCTGCTGGCCATCTAGCACCCCCATGATTTCGGGCTGGCTGAATGCACCGGTCTTGCGGCGGTTATAGGGATTGCGCTCGTCGTATTCCTTGAGAAACTCGTAGAAAACGTAATGCTCCGCTTTTTCCCGGTGCAGATGCCAGAACAAAAACGTCCCTATTGGATAATTCCGCATCAAGGAATCGAACAGCAGTTCGATCTGGTGTTTTCGCCAGACGAATTTTCTTTGCAAGGCAGGAAGGTAAAATTTATTTTGATCGATCTCATCGATCACCGCCTTGATGGTCTTACTCTTGTAACTCATATCAGTCTTATTCTTCCTGTCAGTAATTGCTGCATCATCGCCTGCTTGAGGTCGCGGGTCTTGTCACGCCGTGCCACCAGCGCCGAGATTTCGGCGACAATAGCGGTTCGTTCAGAATGATGTCGTCGTCGATGACATAGCCGCTGACAGAGTCAAGAATCCCATTCGTGCCGCAATAGGGTATCGGTCAGCATGTTCTATCTCCGAATTCGATCAATACCCGATTTTTTAATACTAGGTTTTGACTCAATACTTGGTATCGTACCCGGCTTACAACGGATCAAAATGGATCATAAATTAAAAAATAATTCTAAAACAATGAGTTATGTGTATTTAGCTGTCCAGCGAAATCCGCCGAAATCCGATATTTTGTTACACGTTGAATAAAAAGTTCAGCACATCGCCATCCTTAACAACATATTCCTTGCCTTCGGCGCGCATTTTCCCGACTTCTTTGGCGCCCGCTTCGCCCTTGTAAGCGATGAAATCATCAAAGCCTATTGTCTGCGCACGGATAAAGCCTTTTTCAAAGTCGGTATGGATCACGCCGGCGGCTTGCGGTGCGGTGTCACCGGCATGGATGGTCCAGGCGCGGACTTCCTTGACGCCTGCGGTGAAATAAGTTTGCAGGCCGAGGAGTTTGTAGGCGGCGCGGATCAGCCGGTTCAAGCCCGGCTCATCGAGGCCGAGGTCGGCGAGGAACATCTGCTTTTCGTCATCCTCCAGTTCGGCAATTTCGGCTTCGATGGCAGCGCAGATGGCGACCACTTCGGCTTTTTCGCTGGCGGCATGCGCGCGCACGGCATCCAGATAGGGATTTTTGTCAAAACCGCCTTCCTTGACGTTGGCCACATACAGCACCGGCTTGGCGGTGATAAGACAAAATGGTTTCAGTGCTGCCTGCTCTTCCGCCGACAAATCCAGCGCGCGCACGGCCTGGGCCTTATCCAGTTGCGCGAGGCATTTTTCCAGCACGGCGCACAATAGTTTGGCATCCTTGTCGCCGGAATTGGCCAGCTTTTTGTTACGCGTGAGCGCCTTGTCGACCACGCTCATATCAGCCAGCGCCAGCTCAGTGTCGATCACTTCAATGTCGGACAGCGGATCGACCTTACCTGCGACGTGCACCACGTTATCGTCGGCAAAACAGCGCACGACGTGTACGATGGCATCTGTCTCGCGGATGTTGGCGAGAAACTGATTACCCAGTCCCTCGCCCTTGCTCGCACCGGCGACCAGCCCGGCGATGTCGACGAATTCGACAATCGCCGGCTGAATCTTCTGCGGTTTGACGATGGCTGATAAGGCCGCCAGACGCGGATCAGGGACTTCAACAATACCGACATTCGGCTCGATGGTGCAAAAGGGATAGTTCTCTGCTGCAATGCCTGACTTGGTCAAGGCATTGAACAAGGTGGATTTACCCACATTGGGTAAGCCGACGATGCCACATTTGAGGCTCATGTGTTTCCTTTTTTCGTTGCGACAGGTTTAGAGTTAATGCGTTGCGTGGCGGCTTCATAATCCCCCTTCGCGAGCAGCGGCCAAACTAATAAGGCGGTATTCAATGCGTCGTCAATCTCGGTTTGCTCTTCTTTGCGCGGCGGCTTGAGGACATAGTGGATGACTTCGTTTTTATCGCCCGGATGGCCAATGCCTATGCGCAGCCGCCAGTAATCCTGCGTGCCCAGGTGCGCGGTAATGTCTTTCAAGCCATTATGCCCGCCCAAACCACCACCGAATTTCAAGCGCATCTGGCCAGGAGGTATATCCAGTTCATCATGCACCACGAGCATTTCTGCGGGTTCGACGCGATAAAACTGCATCAGTGCGCGCACGGCCTGCCCGGAACGATTCATGAATGTTTGCGGTAGCAGCAAGTGAACACCAGTCGCGCGCGAAGCACCGACCAAACCGTGAAAGCGCGCTTCATGCTTTAGTGGCGCACCCAACTCGCGGGATAAGTGCTCACAAAACCAAAACCCGGCGTTATGCCGGGTTTTGGCATAGTCGGCTCCGGGATTACCGAGACCGACTATCAGACGTAACTGCGGGCGCACCTGAGATGACATCAGTGGCACCCCAGATGCGTAGTCACATCACTTCTTGGCAGCAGGCGCAGCCGGTGCAGCCGAATCGGCCTCGGGAGCTGCCTCTGCATCTTCATCCTTACCACGCACAGTGAGAATGGTTGCAACCACAGGGTCATCACCCTTATGCAAAATCACCTCAACGCCTGCGGGCAAGCTTAGTTGCGACACATGCAAGGAATGTCCGGCGACCAGATCTTTCAGATCCACCTCGATAAATGCAGGTAAATCCTTGGGCAAGCAACGCACTTCGACGTCAGTCAGCACATGCTGGATGATGCCGCCGCCCAGCTTGACGCCTGGCGCAATATCCGCATTGATAAAGTGCAGTGGCACTTTCTGATGCAGTTTATGAGTGGCATCAACACGCTGAAAGTCAGCATGCAAAATAACCTGGCGATAGGGGTGGCGTTGCACGTCACGCAGCAAGCAGGTTTCTTTGACGCCATCAATGTTCGCGGTCAACACGGAGGAATAAAACGCCTCTTTGCGCAACAGCTGAAACAGCTCGTTGTGGTCGATATCAATGGATTGTGGTTTTTCTGTGTTGCCATAGATAATGGCAGGAACACGGCCCGTGCGACGCAGGCGGCGGCTCGCTCCGGTGCCCTGGCCATCACGTTTGTTTGCGTTAAATTCAAGTTGCATGACTTACTCCCTTACTTCACAAGTGGTACTGCACGACAATATCCCCGCCCGCGACCAGGCGAGGGGTTAAAAAACTAATCCATAAACAAAGATGAGACCGATGCTTCATTGCTGATGCGCAACATGGTTTCGGCCATCAGCTCGGCAATCGAAATCTGTCGAATACGCGGGCATGCAGCGGCTTCGGGCGACAGGGGGATCGTATCGGTCACGACCAGTTCATCGATCTCGGACTCGGCAATGCGCGCCACTGCGCTACCAGACAACACCGCGTGCGTGCAGTAGGCGAGTACCTTGGTTGCGCCTTGCTCTTTTAATGCCTGCGACGCTTTGCACAGCGTTCCAGCAGTATCCACCATGTCATCCATGATCACGCAGGTGCGGCCTGCCACATCGCCAATGATGTTCATGACTTCTGACACATTGGCTTTTGGCCGCCGTTTGTCGATGATGGCTAAATCTGAATCCAGGCGCTTGGCCAAGGCACGGGCGCGCACCACGCCACCCACATCGGGGGAGACAACGAGCAGATTTTCATGTTGTTGCTTCCAGATGTCGCCCAACAAAATGGGCGCGGCGTAAATGTTATCCACCGGAATATCGAAAAAACCCTGAATCTGATCTGCATGCAAATCAACGGTTAACAAGCGCTGCACGCCTACAGCCTGCAACATGTTGGCAACCACTTTGGCGGTAATGGCAACGCGCGCCGAGCGCGTCCGGCGATCTTGCCGGGCATAGCCGAAATACGGAATCGCTGCGGTGATACGGCCAGCAGAAGCGCGTTTTAACGCGTCGACCATGACCATCAATTCCATCAGATTATCGTTCGTCGGCTGACAAGTCGATTGCAGGATGAACACATCCTGTCCGCGCACGTGTTCGAGAATCTCGACATTGACTTCGCCGTCGGAAAAACGCCCCACATTGGCGCGGCCCAGCGAAATATGCAGGCGTTTGACCACATCGGCCGCCAATTTGGGGTTGGCATTGCCGGTAAAAACCATCAGGCTGTCGTAGGACATATCCATCTGCTCAAGCGCTGCGGCAGGAAAGCGCCTGCCAGTCGTGGATCGGGGCTGGGGAGGAAGGATTCGAACCTTCGCATGCTGGAATCAAAATCCAGTGCCTTAACCAACTTGGCGACTCCCCAATACTATAGTGGACCACCCAGCCATTTAACCTAATTCACAAGGCCAAAAGGCCAAAACGGGAAACAGGCAGGTGTCGAAAGGACGCGCATTGTCGTGGTTTTTTCGTCATCTGTCAAATAAAAGCCAGCGGATGTTGATCTATGCCCCGGGCAACAAAGCCCTGCATCGATGATGGCAAGGCAGCATGCGCCGCATCAGCGGCGGCGGCCGTAGCAAAGGCCACAAAACAGCACGCGCCCGATCCACTCATGCGCGCGTCCCCCCATGCGCGTAGCCAATCCAGATGCCGCGCAACTTGCGGATAAAGCGCAGCAGTAACCGCTTCCAGATCATTGCGGCCCACGCCTGAATGCCAGGCGCTAGCTGCCATCGCCGGAGTGTCACGACACAGATCTGACGCCGCAAAAATTTGTGCAGTAGGCACGGCAACCGGTGGCACCAGCACCAGATACCACGCGGGCGGAGGCGTGACATCAGTGAAGCGCTCGCCCACGCCTTCGGCAAAGGCGGTATGTCCATGAATAAATATCGGCACATCGGCGCCCAGCGTGAAGGCGATGCGTTGTAACTGCATGCGATCAAGCCCCGTGCGCCATAGATGATTCAGTGCAATCAGTGTCGTTGCGGCATCCGAGCTGCCGCCGCCCAGCCCGCCACCCAGCGGTAGACGCTTATCAACGTGCAAGGTAACCCCTAGCTTGGCGTCCCGCGCCGCCGACGCAGAAGCCGTGCGGAGTATTTCTGTGCGCAAAGCCTGTGCTGCGCGTACCGCCAAATGGTTTTCATCCACGACACCCGGCAGCGGCGTTGCCAGCACAATGCGGCCATCCTGGCGAGGCTCGCAGCGTATGAAATCGCCTACATCCAAAAATCGAAACACGGTTTGCAGCAAATGGTAACCATCCGCGCGGCGGCCGATGACATGCAAAAACAAGTTGATCTTGGCAGGCGCAAACCATTGATGCGATGCGTCACGGGGCAGTTGATTCGTCATTATGTCATTCATCCGGGAGCTCCCAGGAATCCACGATGAGTTTCAAGGTCACCTCATCGCGTGTGACCAGCAAGGTACGTAAAAGTCGGCGCTGGTGATACGCCACGCAGCATTGAGCTCGTTGCTGGGAAGTACCCGTGGGATGCAACGTAGTCTCCGTCACTGAGACGTGCCAGCCATCGACTGCGCCTTCTAATTCGGGATGTGCGCCACGCAGCCAATCGGGGAGACTATCCAGCGGTAGCGTGGTGCCAAATACACGCTGGGCGAGTTCCGGCAGATTACTGGCTTCTACCGGCAACTGATTCGGTTGCGTCAGTCGCGCAGTCTTCGCATCGCGCCGAATTTCAGCCAGACCTTGGCCGAGCGGCGAAACAAAGAGCACCACATCTTCTGCTTCCGTGTGCTGCCAGCGAAAGCGCACGTGATCCTGGCGCTTATTCTGCTGCAAGGAGAGTCGGCCTTCCGCTACAAAGTTTTCTACCGACGGGCCTAACAACAACGACGCAGGCGCATTTGCAGACAACCGCGCATCAGGGGCTGCTGGCAGCTGCGCGCAAGCTGTGACAACAAGTACAAAGCAGGCAACCGGAAAAATCTGCCACAACCGCATCACGGAACAAATCGCTTGATCGTTGTCGCCAGCGTCTCATTTTTCGGGTGCGCCAGCGTCGCATCGCGCCAGAGCTTGATGGCTTCGTCGTGACGCCCGAGCGACCATAGCACTTCACCAATATGTGCTGCAATTTCCGCATCGGGCTTGAGCGCGTAGGCTTTTTTCAAGGTCGTCAAGGCCTCATTCGCCTGACCCTGCCGGAACAACGCCCAGCCTTTGCTATCCAGAATAAACGGGTCATCGGGTTTCAGCGTTAGCGCCCGATCGATCAGCTGCATAGCTTCAGCAAGGCGCACTTTACGATCGGCCAGTGAATAGCCCAGCGCGTTATAAGCTATAGCCTCTTCTGGTTTTAATTTGATCAAATACCGTAAATGCCGCTCCATCGTCGTCACATCATTCAGTTTTTCTGCCATGAGCGCCGTCTCGTAGAGCAAATCCGGATCATCGGGTTGCGCTTCCAGCGCAGCACTCAACATGGCGTATCCCTCGGTATAACGTCCGCCTTCGCGCAGCAATTGCGACTCAGCAATGATCAAGCGGCTATCGGTGGGCGTGCTGGCACGGGCGATCGCAATTTGTTCGCGCGCCTCATCAAGCTTGTTTTGTTGTACCAGCAATTGCGCTGCACGCACGTGCGCCGGGGCTTTCTGTTCGCCGTCTGCAACCGCACGATACCATTCAAGTGCCTCATCATTTTTCCCTGCATGCTCTGCGATCTGGCCGAGGTAAAAGCGCGCCGCATCTTGCTCACCCCGTCCTAAAAGCATGAAGTGCTTGAGATGTTTTTCGGCTGTGGCAACATCATTTAACTGCAACGAGAGTATGCCAACGGCAAATAACACATCCGGATTTTCCGGATTCAATCGCAGCAGCGTTTCAAATTCCTTCCGGGCATCGTCATAGCGTTTTTCAGCCACCAAGGTGCGGGCATAACCCAAACGCACATCATGCGCTGAAGGATTGGCCGCAAGAAACCGCTTCAGAAAATCAAGTTGCGGTGCGCCCTGCGCAAGCAAGCCGGCTTTCAGCAAAGCGGCAGGTTCCCAGGTGGTGCGCAATGCTAGCGCTTGATCCACTTCACTCATGGCCCCGGCTTTGTCATTCACGGCAAGCGCTGCTTGAGCGCGCACCAAGTGCGCCTCGGGCAACGCCGCATAAGGCTGGGTGAGTTGATCAAGCAAGCGCTTGACTGCTGCTTTATCGGGATAATTTGCGAAAACGCGTGGTTGCTGAAGCAGCAAATCGCCGGTGCGCGGGCCCGCATTTTCAAGATCATGCGCCAGGCTAATCGCCAACTCGTCAATCCGGCCACTGGCCAGCAGCAAGGTAGCCAGCATGCGCTGCGCTTCCCTGGCTTGCGGGTCAATCGCTACCCACATGCGTGAAGCTTCGAGCGCAGTAGGATACTGCCGCGCATATAACGCCACTTCTGCGGCACGACGCACAATGCGCGGGTCCCGCGTATTTTTCGCCAGATCAAAATAGACCTCGGAAGCGATCGCCATCTGGCCGCGCTGCCCGGCAATTTCGGCCAGCAAGAATTCATAGAGAATTTTTTCCGTCAAGGCCATTTTTGGCAAGCGCTCATCCTCTTTAGCACTCGTTGCCGCCTCAGATGCTTGATCTACGCTTGACGTTGGCACACCTTGCGCCAGCAATACTGATGGATTCTTCGCCAGCGCAAAACTGCTGCAAAAAAACAAGGCCAGCACCACAGGCCGCAACGTCGACCGCAAAGTGTGCCGCAAGCGACCAGACGCCATCGGGTGATCAATAGAATTCATAAGCAAGGTCCCAGTAAAACAGTCGCATACAATGCACTGATGTTATCAGTTTCGTATGAATTTCCGTATGCCTGAACTACCTGAAGTTGAAGTCACACGCCGTGGTATCGCCCCTGCGCTGGTTGGCCGCCGTCTCACCAGCGCCGAGTTTCGCGCCCCTGCGCTGCGCTATCCGCTGCCCCATGCGCAGCGCGCGGCTTTTGTTGGCCAACGGCTGATCTCGCTCACTCGGCGCGCAAAATATCTGTTGCTGAATTTTGGCACCGGCCATCTGTTAATCCATTTGGGCATGTCGGGCAGCCTGCGATTATTGCCAACCAATACACCCGCACAAAAGCATGACCATGTTGATTTGGTCTTCGATGAAACCACGCTGCGCATGCGCGACCCGCGACGCTTTGGTGCCATGCTTTGGTTGGAAGACGACGGGCTTAACGACACGTTCACGCATCCCTTGTTGGCAAAACTCGGCATCGAACCACTCGATGAGGCATTTGACGCACACTGGTTAAAGGCCAAACTCGCAGGCATTAAATCAGCCATCAAACCCGTGCTGATGGATAGCCATCGCATCGTCGGCATCGGCAATATTTACGCTACGGAAAGCCTTTTTCGCGCGGGCATTCATCCGCGCACCGCAGCCGGTAAAATCTCGCTGGCACGCCTGCAGCGCCTGGTGCCGGTCATCAAAACCACCTTGCACGCAGCAATTGACGCTGGCGGCAGCAGCCTACGCGATTTCATTCATTCGGACGGCAGCTCAGGCTATTTTCAGCAGCAATATTTTGCTTATGGCCGCACGGGCCAGCCCTGTCGAATTTGCGGCCACGCAATCCATGAGATAAGGCAGGCGCAGCGCACGACGTTTTACTGCACGCATTGCCAGCGGTAACTGTTTTTTATTTTGCCGCGACTTTGGCGGTCAAGCGCATGAACTTGGCCATCAAGTCATCTTTTGATTCGACGTTATCCTTGTCATTCGGAATGCAATCCACAGGGCAGACTTCGCGACACTGCGGGGCATCAAAGTGGCCGACACATTCGGTGCACTTTTCAGGATCGATGACATAAATTTCTTCGCCTTGCGAAATGGCGTTATTCGGGCATTCCGGCTCGCATACGTCACAGTTAATGCATTCATCGGTAATCAGTAAAGACATGGTTTTCCTTGGGCTTCCTTAAGTTTTCCCGGCACAAATTCAGTTGTTTTGAGCGGCTGTTTTTTTGGCTAAATTTGTCAGTACGCGCGGTGAGACAAACTTTGATACATCTCCGCCAAGCAGCGCAATTTCACGCACCATGGTGGAAGAAATGAACATGTACTGCTCAGCGGGTGTGAGAAAAACCGTTTCCACATCGGGGTACAAATTGCGATTCATGCCGGCCATCTGAAATTCGTAATCAAAATCGGACACGGCCCGCAAACCGCGCACAACGATTGTCGCATGATGCTCATAAACAAAATTCATGAGCAAGCAATCAAAACCATGCACTTCAACATTCGGCACTTCCTGCAAAATCTCACGCGCCATATCCACCCGCTCGGCCATTGAAAACAGCGGATTTTTTTTGCGGCTTTCCGCAACACCGATAATCACCCGGCCAAACAGACCCGCAGCTCGGCGTACTAAATCTTCGTGGCCCCGCGTGAAGGGGTCGAATGTGCCTGGATAAACCGCGATGTTTGTACTCATGTTGACTCCAGCAGATGAAAATAAACCTGGCCCGCCTGCCCCGCCTTGATAACCGACCATCGGCCTAGTTGTGTCAGCGGCGCTTCCGCTTCAACATAAAGCCGTGTCGCAGGGGTTGCCAGTTCATCCAGCCGGGGTGCAATACGCTCCAGCCAGCCCTGACCATAGGGCGGATCGAGAAAGATCAGATCAAAACGCCTGCCGACTGGGGGGGCGAATTTTAGCGCATCGCACAAAAAAAGTTGGATACTTGTACAGGCAAAGCTATCGACGTTTTTTTTCAGCGTATGAAAAACGTGTCTTGATTGTTCCACACACGCCACATACGACGCGCCGCGCGAGGCGGCCTCCATGCCCAGCACGCCACTCCCGGCAAAAAGATCGAGACAGGCCAAACCCGTCAAATCGTGCCCCAGCCAGTTAAACAGCGTTTCGCGCACCCGATCAGGCGTTGGCCGCAGTCCCGGTGCCTCCGTTACCTGCAGTTGCCGACTGCGCCATTCGCCACCCGTGATGCGAATTTTGCTCATGCGTTGCAGATAGGTTTACTCAGTCGCCACAACAACGGTGACCAGATGATCACGCGGGACATGACGAGCGAAAGCATCGCGCACCTGGGAAATTGTCACTGCATTGACCCGTGCTGGAAAATCATCCAGATAAGTAAGTGGCAAACCATAAAACCCGATAGTCGATAAATAGCCCAGCAGCTTGGCGTTGCTATCCAGACGCAGCGCCAAGCCGTCAACAAGATTTTTTTTCGCTGCCACCAGTTCTTTCGCCGTCGGGCCTTGCACCATGAAGCGGCTTAATACGTCATCAACAACTTTGAGTGCATCATTAACCTGTGAGCGCTTGGTTTGCAGATTAATGCCGAAGGGGCCGGGCAACAGTTGCGGATAAAAATAAGAACTGACGCTATATGCATAGCCTCGTTTTTCTCGCACTTCTTTCATCAACCGTGAGGCAAATCCACCACCGCCCAAACTGTAATTGCCGACCAGCAGGGCAAAGTAATCCGCATCGCCACGCCGCACAGCGGGTAGCCCGATCTGTATGTGGCTTTGCGCAGCAGGATGCGCGACTTTAATTATCTGACTTTTTGGCAACGTGACAGGCGGCAAGGTAACGGACGCACCTCCAGCGGGCAGGGCCTGCGATAGCTGATTAGCGATAGCTTCCGCTTCGCTGCGCGAAATATCGCCAATGAGAGAGATCGTCGCGTGTTTGGCTGCGTAGTGTTGCTGATAAAAATCGATAAGATCTTGCCGCGTGATGGCAGCCACACTCTCGACTGTCGCGCTGACGCCATAGGGATGCGCAGGATAAATCGCTGCGGCAAATCGCTTGGCGACGATCGCATCCGGCTGCGTGTCCGCTTCACGGATGGCGGCGATGCTGCGTTCTTTTTCACGCGTCAGCGCGGCTTGTGGAAAAGTCGGCGCTGACAATACGGTGTGCATGAGTGTTAACGCGGCATCTCGCTCCGGTTTTGCAGACAACGTGCGTAGCGCCACACTGGCACGGTCGTTATCAACTCGGCCACTGAGCTGCGCGCCGGTATCCGTCAAGCGTTCGGCTAACTTTTCTTCGTCCAGATCGCCCGCACCAGATTCCAGCAAGCTGCGTGTGAGGCTCGGTAACCCGGCTTTGTCTGGCACCGAATACACATTGCCCGCAGCAAAATCGAGTTGCACATCGAGCATCGGCACACCACGGGTTTCAACGAAATACACACGTGCGCCGGAAGCAGTCGTCCAGTGTTCTATTTTTACGCCCGCAGAAGCGACTGCGGAAAAAAGCGCAAGCGCAAGAAAAGAAAAAAGGGTTTTCAAAAAATGCCTCTTCATTGTCATAAGCTTTCTGCAACCAAGTATTACTATTAAATGGATCGGGGTCGTCATTTGCACACTCATTAATGCAGCGTCTTAATCGCAGGGTTTGCGGAAGGCTTGGGATCAGCGGCATCCATCGGCTGCGGGTCAAGTACGGTAATGGTCAATGCGTCATCCTTGAAATATTTTTGAGCGACGGCCTGAACTTCTGCTGCGGTAACGCCTTTGAGTTGATCAACCAGCGAATCAACGTCGCGCCACGACAAGCCAACAGCCTCCATGCCGCCAATTTCCATTGCCTGCGCCATGAGCGAATCCCGCTTGTAGGTTTGTCCGGCAATGAGCTGGATCTTCACGCGAGATAGTTCTTCCGGGGTAATTCCAGCCACTTGGATGCGGGTGATTTCTGCGCGCAAGGCCGCCTCTAACTCGGCCACACTGCGCCCCTCTGTCGGTTGGCCATCTATCATAAAGGTTGCTTCACCACGCACCGTGCCGTCATAACCTGCACCGGCGGATTGCGCAATACGCCCACCCCGCACCAGATTCTTGGCCAACCGCGACGTGTCATTGCCATCCAGAATCGCGGCGAGAACTTCTAGCGCATAAGGATCACGGTCTTTATGCACATCATTCATACGCGGCACTTTCCAAAGCATGGAAAGGTAGGGTAACTTGGCCGGTGCCTTGACGCTCACACGTCGCCAGCCTTTTTGTTCCGGCTCATTCTGTGGTTTACGTTCAGGCAGCGCGCGGGCTTTATGCACACCGTAATACTTTTTCGCCCACCGGAATACTTCCTTGTGATTGACATCGCCTACCACTACGACATACGCATTGCTTGGCGTGTACCACTGGGTATACCAATGATGTGCATCTTGCCAGGTCAGATGTTCCAGATCATTCATCCAGCCGATGATCGGGCGACGATAAGGGTGCGCTAAAAACGCGGCACCACGGGCTGCCTCAAACACCTGCGCCTGTGGATTATCATCCGTGCGCAAACGACGCTCTTCCATCACCACTTTGATTTCCGAAGCAAACTCCGCCGGCGTAAACACCAGATTCGCCATTCGATCGGCTTCAAGCTGCATCATTTCGGGCAATGCCGCCTTGGGAATAATTTGAAAATATGCGGTGTAGTCGTAGGAAGTAAACGCATTATCCTGTCCACCTGCGGCAGCCACGCGCTGGTTGAATTCGCCTGAGGGCAATCGCTTGGTGCCTTTGAACATTAAATGTTCCAGCACATGCGCTACGCCGGATGTGCCATCTTTTTCGTCCATGCTACCGGCGCGATACCAAACCATGTGCACTACCGTGGGCGCGCGATGATCTTCTTTGACGATCACACGCAGCCCATTGGATAAAGTGGTTTCAAATGTATTGAGCACCGGATTAGCAAAAGTCGGCGCTGGTGATACGCCGACAAATAACAACATGGCAAGGCAAATAGGCAATTTCATGGTCGAAGTCAGTAAGTAACTGTTAGGTAATCGCTGAAAGATCAATGCAAGCGAAGGTGCTCTGTTAAAATTATTCCTGCGCGACATCTTATCGCTTCCGCCTCTGACATCTCACCTCTATGTTTAGTTTCCTCAAAAAAAAGGACAAGCCCTCCGCGTTGAGCATGCCCGACGCGGCTGACACGGCAACCAGTGATCACGACGCAACGTTGGCTGCCACACCTGCCGCCACACCCGTCGCCACCTCATGGCGCGACCGGCTGAAAGCGGGCCTCTCGCGTACGCGCGCAGCGCTCACCACGCCGCTGGGTGAGTTGTTCAGCCGCAATCGAATTGACGAAGCGCTGCTGGAAGATCTTGAGACCACACTGCTCACCGCTGATTGTGGCATCGACGCAACGCAATGGTTGCTGGATGAACTCAAATCAGCCGTCAAGAAAAACGCGCTCGAAAGTCCCTCGCAACTACGCCAAGTGCTGGCCGACCGGCTGACGACATTGCTCGCGCCGCTGGAACGACCACTGGATGTGACTGCCCACAAGCCCTTCGTCATAATGATTGCCGGTGTGAATGGCGCGGGAAAAACCACCTCTATCGGCAAGCTGGCGAAATACTTTCAGAGCCAGGGCAAGAGCGTGCTGCTCGCCGCAGGCGACACCTTCCGCGCAGCCGCGCGTGAGCAACTCAAAATCTGGGGCGAACGCAATGGCATAGCGGTCATCGCACAAGAATCTGGCGATCCTGCCGCCGTGGTGTTTGACGCAATCAGCGCCGCGCGCGCGCGCAATATTGATATTGTCCTGGCCGATACCGCAGGCCGCTTGCCCACCCAATTACATCTGATGGAAGAAATTGCCAAGGTGCGCCGCGTCATTCAAAAAATCGATGCCACCGGCCCGCATGAAGTCTTGCTGGTGCTGGATGCCAACATTGGCCAGAACGCCGTACAGCAAGTCAAAGCGTTCGATCAATCCATCCACGTAACAGGCCTCATACTGACCAAACTGGATGGTACCGCCAAAGGGGGCGTGCTGGCCGCCATCGCCCGCCAATGCCCCAAGCCCGTTCGTTTCATTGGCGTAGGCGAAGGCATTGATGACTTGCAGCCGTTCCGCGTCGATGAGTTTGTCGAGGCGCTCCTGACAGAACCAGAAAATACCGTCGCTTAAGCAGACAACAGGAGCAAGAACCGGCAGTCGATACATTGCGCAGGATATTGGGCAGACCGAAAAAATTCCACGAAACGCGGCGCTGTCCCTTCAGCTTGTTTGATAAGCATCCGTTACGGCACTAGCGCAAATCAGTCACCGGATGATTAAAAACGGTCATCTTCCAGCGTTAACTTCTTCCACTTTGGCGCATAAGCGGAATTTTCGCACCAGGATAGTGCACCGGTAGACGATCAAAACTCGACTTCAAGCTCCTCAATATCAGTCGGCTCAAGTTTTGCCGCAGCAATCCACTCGTGCATTTCTGGCATGGCGATCACTGTTTGGCAATAAGCAGCACAAACGGGGTCGAGCTCAACGCTGTAGGTCAGAAACCGCGTGACTACCGGCGCATACATGGCGTCAGCCATGCCGCGCTGCTTGCCAAACAGCCAAGGCCCGCCGTAGCGGGTAAGACAATCGCGCCAAATGTCAGTGATACGCTCGATGTCGCCTTTGGCACGCGACCAAATGGCAAAGTTCTTTACTGTGGTATTGAGGTTCATCGGCAGTGCCGAGCGCAGGGCAGAAAATCCAGAGTGCATTTCGCCGCAGATAGAACGGCAGTGCGCACGCGCAGCCTGATCAGCAGGTAGCAAGCCAGCTTTCGGTTTGATCTCGTCAAGATATTCAGCAATAGCCAAAGTGTCCCAGACAGAAATGCCATCGTGTTCCAGCCGGGGCACAAGAACCGATGGCGAAAGCAACAGCAACTCAGCCTTGGCCGACGCATCATCAGTAGCAACCAGCCGCTCGGTGAATGGTAATCCTGCAAAGCGCACCAGCAACCAGCCGCGCAAAGACCATGAAGAATAATTTTTGCTGCTCAGAGTGAGGCTTGCTTTAGCCTTGGTCATGGGAAACTCCAGTATCCGCAAAGAATGAAGACCCCAATCAGGCCAGGGCTTGTTAAAGGGATAATATCTCTTATTCGTGGTATTGTTACAAGATGTTGTAAAGCAAAGTGCGTACCATGGAATTTGGTTCCCATTTGATTTCCCAAAAATGAAATCCATGCACGTATCTTGCTTGTACTAGTAGCACCCTAATTGGGAAAGGATTCATGTTGATTGCTACAATTGCCCCCCACTACCAGATGTATCAGGCTCTTTTTGATGCCTGCTATCCCATGCGCAGCACCGCCCGTGTGCTCGCCCCTTGGTTACGCCAAACCATGTCCTGGCTACCGGATAGCATCACCGTGCGCAAACTGACTGCCCTGTGTGAGGCCATGACTTTAGCTGGCTTGACGCATGAGCGGCCAAGTTTTGGCATTGACTCGATTGAAATAGAGGGACAAAAAATCGCTGTGCATGAAGATGCAGCGCATGTCACGCCCTTCGCCACCTTGCTGCACTTTCGTAAAGACACGCCCAACCCCGGCCCCAAAGTGCTGCTAATCGCGCCCATCTCGGGCCACTTTGCTACCCTGCTTGCCAGTACCGCACGCACACTGCTCCAGCATCACGATGTGTACATCACCGACTGGCATAACATCCGTGATGTCCCTCTGAGTGCGGGCACCTTCGACATGAATGCCTTCATTGGTCATTTGATCGAATTTATTGACTGGCTGGGGCCGGAAACTCACCTGGTTTCTATTTGCCAGCCAACAGTTGGCACGCTCGCAGCAGTTGCTGTCATGGCCGCAGAACAAAGCCCCAACCAGCCGCGCAGCATGACGTTAATGGCAGGCCCTATTGACTGCCGCATCAACCCCAGCGTCGTCAACAAGTTGGCAGCAGATAAACCGATTGAGTGGTTTGAAGAGAACTTGATTGGCCTGGTGCCTTTGCGTTACAAAGGTGCTTTGCGCCGTGTGTATCCGGGCTATTTGCAGATCTCCGCTTTTTTGAGCATGAACGCTGAACGCCATCGGGACTCATTTCGCAACATGTACGCTAGTCGAGTGAATGGTGACCATGCCAAGGCCGAAAGCATCAAGGATTTTTACTCGGAATATCTGGCGATGATGGATATGCCCGCTGAGTTCTATCTTGAAACCGTGCGCCTCGTTTTTCAGGAGCATGCACTGCCCTTGGGAAATTTTGAATACCGTGGCAAGCGGGTAGATCCTTCGGCAATTCGTCGTACCGCGTTGTTTACGATAGAAGGCGAAAAGGATGATATTTGTTCCATCGGTCAGACGCTGTCGGCGCATGATCTGTGTAGCAAGCTCGCGCCTTATCGCAAGCAACATCACCTTCAACCTGGTGCCGGCCACTACGGTGTATTCAATGGCAAACGCTGGGATAGGCAGATCTACCCACGCGTGCGAGCGTTTATTCATGATTTTAATGAATAACCCATTATCGAATACATAAAGTCGGCTTTGGTGATACGGCGCGTAAGGTGTCGCAGGAGACAGTAAACTCTGCGGTAAACTCTGTCCTCAACTTGATCGTCACACTTGGCCATCTGCGTAACATCCCTACAAACCCTTTCGACTCATGATTCGTTTTGACCGCGTCGCCAAACGTTATCCCCCGGGCATTGATGCCTTATCTGCGCTAAGCTTCGAAATGACAGCGGGCGACATGTTGATTGTCAGTGGCCACTCGGGCGCCGGGAAATCAACGTTGATCAAGCTTGTTGCGGCGATCGAGAAACCAACGTCCGGTGCAGTGCTGGTGGGTGGGCAAAATGTCGGTACCCTTTCACGCTCGGCCCTGCCTTTCTTGCGCCGACGTCTGGGACTTGTGCTGCAAGATCAAAAACTGCTTTTCGATCGTTCGGTTTTTGAAAATGTCATGCTCCCACTGTCCATTATTGGCTTTCCTCCCAAAGAAGCCATGCAGCGCGTCAGGGCTGCACTGGATAAAGTCGGTTTGGCTATGCGCGAAAAAGCGCTACCGATTGCACTGTCTGGTGGTGAACAACAACGTCTCGCCATTGCCCGCGCCGTCGTTAGCCGCCCTGCACTACTCCTCGCGGATGAACCTACAGCGCACCTTGATGCTGAAACAGCAGCCGATGTCGCACGCATTTTTCACGAATTTCACCGCGCCGGCGTCACCGTGTTGATTGCAACCTATGACGGCCACTTATTTCCTGATGCGCGAACGCTCCGCCTGGATCACGGATGCTCAGTCGCCTGATGGCTGCCTTAAGTTTCCAATGAACATCTGGCTCGTTAATCATGGCCGTGCCTTGCGAATAGCCTTACGTCGGCTAATCGCAGCACCACTAATCACACTATTGTCGCTGCTGGCCATCGGCGTTGCGCTAGCGCTCCCCGCTGGCGGCCAGATGCTGCTAAACAATGTTCAACGGCTTATGGGCAGCACATCTGCTACACCGCAAATTTCCGTATTCATGGCAACAGATGCAGGGCGCGGTGCAGCGACCGAACTCGGTGCGCGCCTAAAAAAACATCCGGCCGTAAAACAGCAACGCTTTCTCCCGCGCGAAGATACCTTGCAGCGAATGAAAGCCAATGCAGGCTTGCGAGAAGTCATTGATGTCTTGCCAAACAACCCATTTCCCGATGCGTTTATTGTCACAGCCATTGACGATCAGCCCGCAACCCTTGATTTGCTGGTCGAAGAATTTCGTCAATGGCCTAAAGTCGCACATGTTCAGCTCGATTCAGCATGGGCTAGAAGACTGGAAGCCTTGCTTCGCCTGGGACGAAATGTTGTCACTCTGCTAGGCGGATTATTAGCTACCGGATTGACTGCCATCACCTTCAATATTATTCGCATGCAAGTTTTAACTCATCGCGCTGAAATTGAGGTGTCACAATTGCTAGGTGCGACCAACGGATTTATTTGCCGACCTTTCCTGTATTTTGGTGCCTTATTGGGTTTTGCAGGTGGTGCCACGGCATGGTTGCTGATTGCCGCCGCTGCGTGGTGGCTGCGCACGCCGCTAGATGAACTGCTGCACTTGTATGAATTCACCTATTCCTTACAGTCTTTGAGCTTGGCAGACGCTGCGCTGTTGCTAGGCATAGCAACCGGACTTGGCTGGCTAGGCGCATTGTTATCACTTGGGCAACACTTGCGCCATTCCTGACGTGCTTTCCAGCCATTAGCGGCCAGCTAGATGGAACTTACACCGCTATTGGCACTCTCACCCTTAGAGTGCTAATATAGTTTCCTAGGAGGCAGAGCCATGGCTTACGCGTTATCTCACCAGCAGTTTCCAACCATTTCCGGTAGCGGAAGTATCGAGGCTTATATTTCAGCCGCGAATCGTATGCCTATGCTTAGCGAAGCAGAAGAGCTTGCCTTGGCACGTCGCTTGGCCGAAAAAGGCGATATCGAAGCGGCACGGGCTTTAGTGACCTCCCATTTGCGGTTAGTCATTGCGATTGCTCGCGGCTATCTAGGCTATGGCCTGCCTCACGCTGATTTGATTCAGGAAGGCAATATCGGCTTGATGAAAGCAGTGAAGCGTTTCGATCCAAACCGTGGGGTACGGCTGGTTTCTTTTGCTATGCACTGGATCAAGGCCGAGATGCATGAGTACATCATCAAAAACTGGCGGCTTGTGAAAATTGCCACGACCAAGGCGCAGCGAAAACTGTTTTTCAACTTGCGTAGTATCAAGGCATCATTAGCGCAGCAAGATGAATCACTACCCGGTTCACAACGAAATTTTGGCACGCTGGATGTCGATGGCGTAAACATGATCGCGCAACGGCTAGGCGTCAAGCCGGAAGAAGTCATCGAGATGGAAACCCGCTTCACGGGTGCCGACGTATCACTAGAGCCGACCTCTGACGACGATGAAGATCGTTTTGCCCCGATTGCCTATCTTACTGCTGACAGTTGTGGTGAGCCTATAGCCATGCTTGAGCGTAAGGAATTTGATCACTTGCAAGAGGAAGGGTTGCAAGGCGCTTTGGCTAGCCTTGATGCGCGTAGCCGTGAAATTATTCAGCGCCGCTGGTTGGTACACGAGGAGGATTCCGTTGCAACGTTGCATGAACTTGCCACGGAGTATGGTGTTTCAGCCGAACGTATCCGCCAGATCGAGGCTAAAGCACTCCAAAAAATGAAAGGTGCATTACTTGCCGCAGCTTGATGCAGATTAAGATCACCGGCGATTCAATAAAAAAGGCAGCTACGCTGCCTTTTTTATTTTCCCGCGAGAAGCAGGTTGATGTCTTCGGCAATGCGCTGGGGGGAGTCTCCGTATTTTAAATACAAGCGCAACCGGCCAGCCGGATCATATAAATAGCTGCCCGTCGAATGATCGATAGAGTAACTCCCAGGCAAGGTTCCATCCTGTTTTTTGTAGAACACCTTAAAAGCTTTCGCAACTGCCTCAGTTTCAGTAGTGCTGCCGCTCAAGCCCAAAAAAGATGGGTGAAAAGAAGGTACATACTGGGCTAAAAGCGTTGCTGTATCGCGCTCTGGATCAAGTGTTATAAAAAGCACTTGTACGCGGTCAGCGTTCTTTCCCAAGAGCTTCAAGGTTTCTTGCAAAGCACTAAGCGTCGTCGGACAAACATCAGGGCATTGGGTATACCCAAAAAAAACGATGGCAACCTTACCCTTGAAATCTGACAGCTGGCGTTGTTTACCAGTTGTATCCTTTAACGAAAAATCTACCCCGATTGAGCTACCAGTCAAATCTGTTGCACTAAAGTGGGCGGGGGTGCCGCATCCAATGCTGAGAAAAGTAGCCAACAAAAGAAAAAAATATCGCATCAAGGAATGTAATGATCTATAAGGAGTACGGCAAATAGTGCCGATAAATAAATAATAGAAAAATGAAATGTTTTTTTGGCCAAAAGATCGCTATAACTGCGCCATATTTTCCATGAGTAAACTAGGAATATGCTGTCCAGCAGAAGGGCACTCATCAGGTAAAACAATCCGCTCATGCCAATAATAAAAGGCATCAGTGTCGCCGCCGTCAGCAAGATGGTGTAGAGAAAAACATGCAGCCGGGTGAACTCAGGGCCATGTGTCACCGGCAACATTGGCACGCCCGCTGCAGCATATTCTTCGGTGCGATAAAGCGCTAGAGCCCAAAAATGGGGGGGCGTCCAAAGGAAAATAATCAGCACTAAAACCCATGCCTCTGCCGGCACAGAGTTAGTGATTGCCGCCCAGCCTAAAGCCGGCGGCATGGCACCGGATAAACCGCCAATCACAATATTCTGCGGCGTCCGTGGTTTTAAAAATAAGGTGTAAATAACGGCATAGCCAACAAATGTGGCAAGGGTCAATATCGCTGTTAGCGTATTAACCCATACCAGTAAAATGATCATTCCCAGCGCACCTAAAACAGAAGACCAACCAAGCGCCGCACTGACACTGATAGCACCTCGCGCAGTTGGGCGGCTGCGCGTACGCGCCATGCGCTGATCAATTTTTAGCTCGACTAAACAATTAAAAGCGGCAGCAGCAGCAGAAACAAGACCGATCCCGATGGTCGCCGCAAAGACTCGCAAAAAAGTCAGGTTCTCGCTTGGTGCAAGTAACATCCCGATCAACGCACAAAAAACAATGAGCGAGATCACCCGCGGCTTGGTCAGCGTCAGATAGTCACTGACCAGCGATCCAAAACTGGAGTCGGACGATACAGGAGGAAGTGGGGTAGCTGTGCTCATGATCTGTATTTAAAATTTAGCCTATTCCAGAAAACCGCAGTAAACGGCGCATATCCTTGAGAATGTCTTTCGGCGCAGACTGATCATCGTACCGCATAACAAGATTACCCAGCGGATCAATGACAAAAATGCATGCACCAGGATCAGTGCCTAACGGCAGCTGCGCAAGACTGGCGAGATTAGAGACCCGTGCCAAATGAATACCGGGGTGTAGTTTTAACAGTTGAAGGGCCGGCTGCCCATCGCCAAGGATCACCCACACCCGCTCAATACGATCCATATTTTCACCTTGCGCGGTGCGAATTTGGCGCATTAAATACAACTTCTTCTGGCACCTGGCATCACAGCTGGCAGTTTGCACCGTGAGAAAAACCCATTTTTTTTTCACGCTCTCTGCAAGCATTTTAGTGGGGATTACGCCATCAAGCGCCAATAGTTGCAAGCCAGCGGAGCGCGTTTCGAGCAACTCGCCTTTATTTATTGGTGCTGCTGGCTTCCACCATGCATAAAACGCATAGGGACCTATCGCCAGAAATAAGCCGATGAGAAAAAATAACACTATTACTCGTTGTGCTTTAGTCATTTTTTAGTTGTGAGACTTCGATTGCCGGTTTCTACGAATGAAATAATGGCCCCAGAAAATCAGCGTCATTACTGCAAGAGAGAACCACTGCAACGCATAACCACGATTTCGATCTGCTCCACTCCCTGGGCGAGGCCAATCACGCACCAAACCATCCTGTGTCGCGCTGGTTTGGTACAACACCACTGGTTGAACGTGTAGCTTTGCCCACGCGGAATACGCGCTGGGGTCTACTTGGCTCCATATCACCCCATTTTTAGCATCTTGTCCAACCGAGCCGACTCGAGGTGTCCGTTCATGAATTATTCCTTCAATCGTTTGAATGCCCTCTGGGGTAATAATTTTCGGCAATTGGCTACGATCGCTCATGCCATGAGTCCAGCCACGATTCACCAAGACGGATAAATCACTGCCCATAATTCGCAATGGCATCAGCACTTGAAAACCCACTTTCCCTTGATAAATCTGGTTATCAAGAAATAGCATTTTTTCTTTTATCCACTCTCCCTGCACTTTTGCCGGATAGGCAGCGAAACGTTTGGCATCTATCAATGCAGCACCAAGCACTATCGGAGATACGTTTTTGACCGCAAACATGCGTTCTTCAAGCGCGTCACGCTGATGCGCCCTGTCCAATTGCCAAAACCCTAACCGACACGTGACAAGGATAACCAGCAAGGCAGCAAGGGTCGGGATAATTTTCTTCAAATGGTACATTGTAAACACTGCGCAAAGTAGTGGATAGCAAACGTAAAAATTATCTGGGAATCTCTTGGATAACTTCCATTAAACTAGCCTGAGTTATTCAATAAAATTATTCTTCGAGGTTCGAAAATGAAAATCATCGTAATCTTAATGCTAGCCGCTATTGTCGCTAGCTTATTTTCAGCGCTCTTTTTTCTATTTCAGGATCAAGCCGGTTCGACTAGAACCGTTAAAGCATTAACACTGCGCATATCACTATCCATAGCTCTATTTATCTTACTGATGATCGCGCACTACTTCGGAATACTTGGCAAATAATTTTGGTAAAAGCTTATAGATTAGCTTGAACTACCAAAAACTAGCGCTCCATTAGGAGCGCTAGTTTTTTAGCTACTGATACCGGAAGTCGTTGCTTTTAGAGCCAGTACACAACAACAAAAAGAAACAACCAAACCACATCGACAAAGTGCCAGTACCAAGCAACTGCCTCAAAAGCAAAATGATGCTTTGGCGTAAAATCGCCCTTTAGGGAACGAAACAAAATCACCATCAGCATAAGGACACCAAGCGTGACATGAAATCCGTGAAACCCTGTCAACAGATAAAATGTGCTTCCGTACCCGCCAGTAGATAGCTTCAAGTTCATCTCCTGGTAAGCGTGAGAATATTCATAGACCTGAAGCCCCATAAAAATAGCACCAAGTAATACTGTCAAAAATAACCCGACAGCTAATTGCGTCCTTTTATTAGCCATGAGGCCCCAATGAGCCCACGTCAATGTCGCGCCTGATGCTAATAACAAAAGCGTGTTGATCGCCGGAAGACCCCATGGTGCCATAGGGTCCCACTCACCCTTGAACCCAGGCCCAGCAGATGGCCAGACACTTTTGAAGTCAGGCCAAATTAATGCGTTATCTATACTGGATAAATCAGGTATCGAAATAACCCGGATGTAAAAAAGCGCGCCAAAAAATGCAGCGAAAAACATCACTTCTGAAAAAATAAACCAGCCCATTCCCCATCGGAATGAAACATCAACACGCTTGTTGTATTCTCCTGCACGTGACTCGGCAATCACTTTGCTAAACCAGCCGTACATCATATAAAGCAGCACAGCCAGCCCAGCCAGCAAGGTTGGCATGCCCACCCCTACTTTATTCATGAGCATGACAGAACCTGCAGCCATCAATAACAAAGCAAATGATCCAACCAGAGGCCACGCTGACGGCCCCGGAACATAGTAATAACTCTCTTCATGTGTCGACATCAATAATCTCCCTTCAAAATTTTCTCAATTAGCCGTTCCAATGTTGACCACGATTACGTTGACCAGCACCACAACACCAACAACAAAAATAAGCCCACCAATGATCCCGGCGATCACAACCTGCTTTAATGAAATACTTTCAGCATCGGACTCATAATCTTGGCGGCGGCGGATACCGAGAAATGACCAAAAAACCGCGCCTGCCACAGTAAAAAATCCGGCTTTAGAAGTTTTTTCATTTTGCACACTGAAACTCATACGCCTTCTTTCACATTATGAGCTGATCCAGAGCTGCTTTCTGCCCGCCGATTGCCTTCAACCTCAAAGAACGTATATGAAAGCGTTATAGTTGCGATTTCTTTGGGCAACGCTGAATCAACAACAAAAACAACCGGCATTTGTCTACGCTCACCCGGCGCAAGTGTTTGCTTGTTAAAGCAAAAGCATTCCAGCTTCCGGAAGTGCTCCGCTGCCAGGGGCGGACCATAGCTTGGGATGGCTTGCCCGGTAACCGGCACGTCGCGAGTGTTAGTCACCTCAAACATCACCTGAACAAGCTCGCCGGGGTGAACAGAAAGATGACCAGCCAGCGGCTTAAACGTCCACGCCATGTTATGAACATTGGTATCAAACTCAACCGTTACAAGTCTTGATGAATCCACCTGCGTATTAACAGGACGGTCATCCACACCAGTCTGGTTAATACCCAGCACACCACAAACGACTGGATAGAGTGGTATCAAAGCATAACCAAACCCAAACATAGCAACTGAAAATGTTGCTAATTTAAGCAACGTTCTCAGGTTGCGCTTGGCAGATGAAAGACTTTTTTTCAAGTATTTAGATACCAACGCTGCGCAATGAATCCAAAGAACATGGTAGCCACCAGAAAAGCCAAGACTAATGCTGTACGCAGATTTTTGTTTTTTACCGGAGGTGAAGACATTGTATTTTTAACTAGCGATCACTTATTTTACGACTGGCTGCACTTCCCACGTGTGGTACGGCGCTGGAGATGGCACATCCCACTCCAGCCCCTCTGCACCTTCCCATGGTTTGGCTGGCGCCTTTGGACCACCCTTGATACAGGTAATAATGTTGTACAAGAAGAGCAATTGCGATAAACCAAAGCCGAATGCGCCAATCGTTGAAATCTGGTTGAAATCAGTAAATTGCAGTGCATAGTCAGGGATGCGGCGCGGCATACCAGCAATACCAAGAAAATGTTGAACGAAAAAGGTCATGTTAAAGAAAATAAAGGAAAGCCAAAAGTGCACTTGGCCCAATTTTTCGTTATACATATGCCCCGTCCACTTTGGCAGCCAATAATAGGCGCCGGCAAAAGCAGAGAATAGCGCACCAGCCACCATGGTGTAATGGAAATGCGCCACAACGTAATACGTATCTTGCATCTGGACATCAACCACCACCATCGCCAGAACCAGTCCCGAAAAGCCGCCAACAGTGAAGAGAAAGATAAAACCAATGGCGAACAACATGGGTGTCTCAAAACTCAACGAACCACGCCACATAGTGGCAGTCCAGTTGAAGATTTTCACGCCTGTCGGCACTGCAATGAACATCGTGGCATACATGAAGTACAGCTGAGCAGTGACAGGCATACCTACGGTGTACATATGGTGCGCCCATACGGTAAATGACAGAATCCCAATTGCAGCCACGGCATAAACCATCGACGCGTAACCAAACAGCGGCTTACGAGAAAACGTCGAAATCACTTGTGAAACAACACCAAAACCTGGAATGATGACGATGTAGACTTCTGGATGGCCAAAAAACCAGAAAATGTGCTGAAATAAAACAGGATCACCACCACCTGCTGCACTAAAAAAGCTTGTTCCAAAATGGCGATCTGTCAGCGTCATGGTGACTGCGCCAGCAAGTACAGGCATCACAGCAATAACCAAAAATGCAGTCACCAGCCACGTCCAGCAAAACAGTGGCATTTTCATCAGCGTCATGCCAGGGGCTCGCAGATTAAAAATCGTGGTGATAATGTTGATCGAGCCCATGATCGACGAAAATCCAAGGATATGAAGGGCAAAAATCGCCATATCCATCCCCATTCCCTGCTGTATGGTCAGTGGGGGATAAAGAGTCCATCCAGCCGCAGCCGCACCGCCCGGCACAAACATCGAGGTAACCAGCAACAGGGCCGCTGGTGGCAACAACCAGAAGCTCAGGTTATTCATGCGCCCAAACGCCATATCTGATGCGCCGATCTGTAACGGTAGCATCCAGTTAGCGAAACCTACGAATGCCGGCATAATCGCGCCGAACACCATGATCAGCCCATGCAAGGTTGTCAGCTGGTTAAAAAACTCCGGACGAACAAGTTGCAGGCCCGGCTGAAAAAGTTCAGAACGGATCGTGAGCGCCATACAGCCACCCACCAGAAACATGGCGAAGCTAAACCACAGATACATGGAGCCGATATCTTTATGGTTAGTGGTTGTTATCCAGCGCATCAGCCCAGCCGGGTGGTGTCCGTGGCCCTCGTGGCCTGCGCTATGTCCGTTCACGGTTGTTGTTGCTGTATTCATTTAACTCTCCTGATATTTCTAACTAAGCACGGGCTTTCATGGGCAATGAGCAAGACCGATACCCGGCGCATCACTTACGCGAAGCCTTGACTTCGGATGGCTGAACCATGTCACCCATCTTGTTGCTCCAAGCATTTCGCTGATAGGTCACAACCGCTGCAATCTCAGCATCTGAAAGCTGCTTGCCGAATGCTGCCATTGCCGTACCAGCCTTGCCATTTAGAACAAGATTCAAGTGATCCCCCTTGGGCCCTGTAGCAATTTTCGACCCATCCACCGCCGGGAATGCGGGCGGCAAACCCTTACCCGTCGGCTGATGGCAAGCAGAACAGTTTTGCGCATACACCGACTCACCACGGGTTTTCAACTCATCCAGAGTCCACACCTTTGCTGGGTCATCAGCCACTGCAGCCATTTTCGTTTTTTGCTCAGCAACCCAGGCACTATATTTTTCGGCCGAAACGACATCCACTACGATGGGCATAAACCCATGGTCTTTACCGCACAACTCGGCACATTGACCACGGAAGGTACCTTCACGGTCTGCACGGAAGGAAGCATCGCGAATAAAACCAGGTACAGCATCCTGCTTTACCGCAAACGCAGGCATGTACCACGCATGAATCACATCCTCGGCGGTCGTCAAAATACGGATCTTTTTCCCAACGGGCACAACAACGTGGTTATCCACCTCAAGCAAGTAATTCTCACCTTTGGGCGCCTTCCCATCAATTTGCTCACGAGGCGTTGAAAGCGTACTCTTGAACTTGATACCCTCGCCTTCGCCTTTGATGTAGTCGTAACCCCATTTCCACTGATAGCCAGTTGCCTTGATAGTGATATCGGCCCCTGTTGCATCACGCATGGAAATCAAGGTCTTAGTAACAGGCCACACCATGACAAGCAAAATAATCGTTGGGATAACGGTCCATAGAATTTCTACGGTTGTATTTTCGTGAAATGTTGCAGCGACCCGGCCTGGCGCCTTGCGATGCTTCACGATGGCGTAGAACATCACACCGAACACACCCACAAAAATGACTCCACAGATGTACATCATCATCATGTGCAGGTCATACACTGCCTGAGCAATCTTGGTTGCAGGCTCCTGAAAATTAACCTGGTAAGCCGCATTTACAGCTTGTGCCAGCATGGTTAAAACTACCCCACCGGCCAGACGTAACAAACTCACTCTTTGCGCTGCTCTGGTCATCTCTAAACCTCTTATATCAAGAACAAAACTTTATAAAACACTAAGCTAAAAGCCGAATTAATCTTTAATTGTGCTTATTTTCTGCGCCAATCAATTCCAAAAAATTGGCACGGAGTTTATCATGGCTTTTCGCCTTGCCCTGCGCCCCACACGAATTATCCCCACAGAATATCCCCGGCACGGGAGTGGCGCTTCTACATGTGCCCGCTATGGTTTCCTCGCTTAGAAACTACCGAGCGACTGCAAAATGCGCTCATGCGCGCCGGCAAACCCGCCGTTACTCATCACTAAAACATAATCACCCTCGCGCGCACTCGCAGTAACGGACGAAACCAGTTGCTCAATATCGTCAAAGCATTGTGCTTTACTGCCCAGCAGGGTTAGTGCTGCGGCTGCATCCCAGCCCAGCTTGTGGGCATAACAAAAAACTTGATCAGCTCCCTCGAGACTAACTGACAATTGCGCCGACATTATGCCTAGCTTCATCGTATTTGAACGAGGCTCGAGCACCGCAAGAATACGCGCCGAGCCTACGCGCTGCCGCAAACCCTCCACAGTGAGACGAATTGCCGTGGGATGATGTGCAAAATCATCGATAACCGTAACACCTCGGACAATCCCACGAACCTCTAACCGGCGCTTGACTCCCTGAAATGTTGCCAAGGCCTGCAAACCCACATCAACAGGAACACCCGCATGACGCGCCCCGGCAAGGGCTGCAAGTGCATTGGCCCGGTTGTGTTTTCCCGGCAGGGTGAAGGCCGGAACCCGACCTTGCAGTTTTTCCGTCAAAAATACATCAAACCCACTGTCGGCGTCAGCTTCCCCCGCACGCCATCCATCCCCATCTACATCGTTAAACCACTCCACGGGCGTCCAACATCCCCGAGAGAGCACTCTTGCTAACGAAGATTCTTCTCGATTTGCCACAATCAAGCCATTCCCCGGCACCGTACGGACCAGATGATGGAACTGGGTCTCGATTGCAGCAAGATCAGCAAAAATATCTGCGTGATCAAATTCCAGGTTATTCAAGATCGCTGTACGAGGGCGATAGTGCACAAACTTGGAGCGCTTGTCGCAAAACGCCGTATCGTATTCATCCGCCTCAATGACAAAAAATGGGGAATCAGTTAGCCGTGCAGACACACCAAAATTAGCCGGCACCCCCCCCACCAGAAATGAAGGATTGAGTCCGGCTACTTCCAGGATCCAGGTGAGAATGGATGTAGTCGTTGTTTTACCATGCGTACCGGCAACACCCAGCACCCATCGATCATGCAAAATATTATCTGCCAGCCATTGCGGGCCTGATACATACGACAAATTACGATCAAGCACAGCCTCGAGCAGCGGATTACCGCGCGAAATTGCATTGCCTATGACATATAGATCAGGATTTAACGCTAATTGATCTGCGCCAAAACCCTCCGTCAACGCGATGCCTTGATTGGCTAATTGTGTACTCATCGGAGGATAAACATTCGCGTCACAACCTGTCACCCGATGTCCGGCTGCCCTGGCCAACAAAGCCACGCCTCCCATAAAAGTGCCACAAACACCAAGAATATGAATATGCATACAGCTGTTCCGTGAAATAATATCTGCAGATTCTAACCGTTAGCCTTCTTATGCCGCGTCGTAAACCCGCACCAGCCGACTCTCGCCATTTGCGTCGCGCTATCGCCATTGCTGCCGCACGCTTGATGGCCGAGGATGGGTTAACCGATTACGCTACCGCGAAACGCAAAGCCGCCCGCAGCCTGGGTGCAGAACATGGCGAAGGCCTGCCCACTAATGAAGAAGTGCAAATCGAACTTCGTCTTTACCAATCGATTTACCATGAGGGTGAGCAAAATGATCGCTTGCAAGCACTACGCCAAACAGCCCTGAATGCCATGCAGTTACTGAATGAATTTCAACCCCGCCTGACGGGTGCCGTACTCGACGGCACGGCAGCCCGTTATTCGCCCATTCACCTGCAATTAGTCGCCGACAGTAGTAAAGATGTAGAAATCTGGCTACTGACCCATCAAATCGCCTTTGATACAGCATCCTTGCCACACCAAAACTCCAGGAGCCCGGAAGATCGGTTTGTTTTAGATATGGACGACACAACCGTTCTAGTGGACGTTTTCTCTGCTCAAAAAAGACATAGCGGGGCGCCTAGCGCCGCCATGTCAGAAGTGAAAACCCTGCTTGCTAATTCGACAGCCGCTACGCTGCAGCCTGGATCTCAGCCCACGGGGCCGACGGATACAAGATAATTTAGATATGAAAAGTCGACTGATTCGTTTTCTGTTACTCGCGATAATCGCCGTCATTGCAGGCGGTTCCGGCTATTTGATCAGTCGCAAACAACACCCGCCAAACATTACCTTGTCACCTGTAGCGACACCGCAATCTGCAGTCGACAAGCTATTGCGCACCCCATTTGCCACCACAGAAGGTCAATGGCAAACTCTGGACGCCTGGCGCGGCAAGGTGCTGGTAGTCAACTTCTGGGCAACGTGGTGCCCACCCTGCCGTGAAGAAATGCCGTTATTTTCCAGCATGCAGACAAAATATAAGGATAAAGGTTTGCAATTTGTTGGCATCAGCATTGATAGCATCGATAAAGTACGCGATTATCAGTCAACTGAAAAACTGAGTTATCCCTTGTTGCTGGGCTCGCCAGATGCTATGGGGCTCAGTGAAGCCTTGGGAAATAGTTCGCAAGCACTCCCGTTCACCGTCCTCATCACCCGTCAGGGACAGCTTGATTCTGTCAAAATCGGACGCCTCACCGAGGACGAACTTGAAGCACGCCTGCACACACTACTTAAACAATAGACTAGACAAAAGGTAGTCATTTGCGGCAAACTCGCATCCATGACGACGCAAAAGCACAGCAAAAGCGCAACTAGCGAAAAACAAAATTCAGTAATTCTCGTGCTCCACGGGCCCAATCTGAATCTCCTGGGCACACGGGAACCAGAAATCTACGGGCACACGACACTCGCTGACATCCATACGACAATGGAAGCCCGGGCACGCGCGAATGGCGTCCGTCTAGAAAGTTTTCAAAGCAACCACGAAGGTGAATTGATCGACCGGGTGCAATCTGCCCGCGTGCAAGGCGTCGTTTACATCATTATCAATCCCGCAGCCTACACTCACACCAGCATTGCCTTACGGGATGCCTTGACTACAGTTGCCATCCCTTTTATTGAGGTCCATCTCTCGAATATCCACTCACGCGAATCGTTTCGTCAGCAATCCTACTTTTCCGACATTGCAACAGGTGTCATTGCTGGCCTTGGCGCCCAAGGCTATACCTTGGCGCTGGAAGCTGCATTATTGCGGCTAAATATCACCGCTTAAAACGCCTCCGCAAAACTACACCACCGATGCAGGCACTGGTGGCACACCCCATATTTATAAAACCCGAAAGGAAACCTCCCATGGACCTGAGAAAACTCAAGACCTTGATTGATCTTGTACAGAACTCCGGCATTTCCGAGCTTGAAATCAGCGAAGGCGAAGAAAAAATTCGCATCGCCAAACACTTGCCCACACAGCAAACCACGATGGTCAGCATGCCCATGGCCAATACCGCAGGACAGGGCAATCCAATGTTCAGTGATAATCCCTCTGCCGCCGTGTCACCAGCGCCGACTTCTGCTGCCGCAAGCAGCGCAACAGCAGCAGTTGATACAGGTCATAAGCTCAAAGCCCCGATGGTAGGCACTTTTTATCGCGCCAGTGGTCCGGACTCACCCTCGTTTGTCGAGGTTGGACAAGCGGTTAAAGCCGGACAAACACTCTGCATTATCGAAGCCATGAAATTAATGAATGAAATCGAATCCGACATCTCTGGCACTGTCACCGCTATCCTGGCCGAAAATGGTCAGGCTGTGGAATACGGCCAGCCACTGTTCGTGATCAGCTGACTGCCATGTTCGGTAAAGTTCTCATCGCCAATCGTGGGGAAATTGCCCTACGTATCTTGCGTGCCTGTCGCGAACTAGGCGTGCGTACCGTTGCTGTACATTCCGAAGCCGACACCGAGGCAAAGTACGTCAAGTTAGCTGACGAATCCGTCTGCATTGGCCCGGCTACTGCTTCGCTTAGCTACCTGAACGTGCCTGCGATAATTTCCGCCGCTGAAGTCACCGATGCCGAGGCGATTCACCCTGGCTACGGTTTTCTGTCAGAAAACGCTGATTTTGCTGAGCGCGTAGAAAAATCCGGCTTCGCCTTCATTGGTCCGCGTCCTGAAACCATACGCCTCATGGGCGACAAGGTCAGCGCAAAAGTTACCATGAAAGAGGCCGGCGTACCCTGCGTCCCCGGTTCTGACGGCGCACTGCCTGATGACCCGAAAGAGATTACCAAAATTGCGCGTGCCGTAGGCTACCCGGTGATTATCAAAGCAGCCGGCGGCGGCGGCGGTCGGGGAATGCGCGTGGTCCACACCGAAGCCGCGTTACTCAACGCGGTCACGATGACACGTAGCGAAGCCGGAGCTGCCTTCAACAATTCCACAGTGTACATGGAAAAGTTTCTGGAAAATCCGCGCCACATAGAAATTCAGGTATTGGCAGATGCCTATGACAACGCAATTTATTTGGGGGAGCGTGATTGCTCCATGCAGCGTCGACACCAGAAAGTGATCGAAGAAGCGCCAGCGCCAGGCATCACCCGAAAGCTGATCGCCACGCTGGGCGAGCGATGCGCCGAAGCATGCCGGCATATTCATTACCGTGGGGCAGGCACTTTCGAGTTTCTTTACGAAAACGGCAAATTCTTTTTCATTGAAATGAATACACGCGTTCAAGTCGAACATCCGGTGACTGAGCAAGTCACCGGCATCGATATTGTCCAAGCTCAATTACAAATTGCAGCAGGCGAAAAGCTGCGCTTTAAACAAGGCGATGTTGAAATTCGTGGTCACGCCATTGAGTGTCGCATTAACGCCGAAGACCCCTTCAAATTCATCCCCTCACCGGGCATGATCAACACTTGGCATCCGCCCGGTGGGCCGGGGATTCGCGTTGATTCGCATGCCTATTCAGGCTATATCGTACCGCCTCACTACGATTCCATGATTGGCAAAGTCATCAGCACCGGCCACACCCGTGAACAAGCCATTGCGCGCATGAGTATCGCGCTCTCTGAAATGATGGTGAATGGCATCAAGACCAATATCCCGTTGCATCAAGAACTCATGCTCGACGAGCGCTTTCGGCAAGGGGGTACAAGCATCCATTATCTTGAAGAAAAACTCGCCAAAAAAAGCGCCGCCATCAAGGAACAATAGCCTTCATGTGGCTCAGCATCTCGGTAAAAACTGATGCAATTCACGCAGATGCGCTGTCAGATGCATTGATGGGTGCGGGCGCAATTTCCGTCAGCGTAGAAGATGCGCTGGCGGGGACGGATCTCGAAACACCGCAGTTTGGCGAACCTGATGGCTTGATTACCGCCCCTGCCACACCTTTGTGGACTGAAAGCCGCGTCATCGCCTTGTTCGAACCAGCAACGGATCTCGTCGGACGCGTTACGCGTGCTGCACTGGAAATCGGCATCACAGACTTGCCGACCATCGACATCGCCGAAGTGGAAGAACAAGACTGGGTACGACTTACGCAGTCGCAGTTCGAGCCCATTCACATTACCGACCGCTTGTGGATCGTGCCCTCATGGCATACCGCTCCCGATGCCGAGGCAATTAATCTCGTACTCGACCCCGGTTTGGCATTTGGCACCGGTTCGCACCCCACGACGTTTCTTTGCTTGCAATGGCTGACTGAACAAGTCAAAGGCCAGGAGACCGTTCTCGACTATGGTTGCGGCTCAGGTATTCTCGCCATCGCCGCCGCAAAACTCGGCGCAGGGCCGGTATTGGGGATCGATATTGATGACAACGCCCTGATTGCCGCCCACGATAACGCGGTAGCGAACCACGTGTCGCTCGAATTGCGCCACTCTCGAATACCCTTTAAGAAAAATGCTGATGGCCACCTTGATTCGCGTTTTGATCTGGTGATCGCCAATATTCTCACTAACCCACTCTGTGTTTTAGCGCCACTACTCGCAGGCTGTGTCGCATCAGGCGGAAAACTTGCATTATCCGGTGTGTTGGCGCCGCAGGCGCAACAAGTCATCGCAGCTTACGCGCCCTTTATTGACCTCCATGTGGGTGCAACACATGAAGGCTGGGTGCGGCTGGAGGGTCGCGCATGCTGACGCAGTGCCCTGCATGCGACACCACGTTTCGCGTCACCGCTGAACAAATCAAGGCCAAAGGCGGCCGCGTGCGTTGCGGCCAATGTCAGCACGCGTTTAATGCGCTAGATACGCTCATCGATGCATTGCCAGACAGCACCCTTGCGCCTGCCACTGAAAAAAGGCCGGATCATTTTGCGCTACCGCAGCATTTACTCGATGAGGCGGCAACGGACGCAACCAATTCATACACTGAAGATAACGACGGGGTTACCCCGACGATTACCTCTAGTGAAATCCTGGAGTTTCCAGAAGATATTCCTGATTTCGAAACAAACGCTGAAGAACCCCGCGAAAATTTTTCTGATCACCCTGCCCCGCTAGAAATGCCGCTGGAAGTTGCTTCGCTGACGAGCTCGTTGACCGACTTGCCGGAAGATACCGAAGAAGAAAAATCGGTGGAAAAATCGGCAGTTGATGCTTTAACGCACAATCCAACAGAGCAAACAGACATCCTGCTAGATGGCTCATTTGCCGACCTGCCCAAATCGACCGCAACTCGCCGATGGCCCTGGATTGTAGGCAGCGTGCTCTTGCTCGTCACACTCGGTGGGCAAGCTGTGCTTGCCTTGCGCACCCCGCTGGCAAAATCATTCCCTGCAGCGCAGCCAGCTATCGCCGCACTGTGCCGCATCGCACCCTGCACAACCTCTCTCCCCGCCCAAGCGAACCTGCTCAGCATTGAAGGCTCTGACTTACATCCCGATCCGACCAAACCCGGCCGCCTGGTAGTATCAGCTACATTAAAAAATCGTGCCGCATTCAGTCAGCAATTTCCACACCTTGAGCTGACTTTAACTGACATTGCCGACAAGGCTATTCTTCGCAAAGTACTGCCTCCCACCACCTATCTGCCAGCCAACACCGTCACAACCAACGGCATGCTGCCTAATGCAGATGTCGCCGTAAACCTTGTCATCGACATTGATCCGCTGACGGCGAGCGGCTATCGACTGTATTTGTTTTACCCTTAAACTCATCTCTTCTGAAAACTGAAAATAATGACGACTCTCATCTGCGGATCACTTGCCTACGACACCATCATGGTATTTGGCGACCGATTCAAAAATCACATCCTGCCTGAGCAAATCCATATCCTCAATGTCGCTTTTCTCGTACCCGACATGCGCCGCGAGTTTGGCGGCTGCGCCGGCAACATTGCCTACAATCTAAAGCTGCTCGGCGGCACGCCACTCATCATGGCTACGCTGGGCGAAGACAGCGCACCTTATCAGCATCGCCTAAAACAATTCGATCTCAGCACCCAACACGTGCGTGAGATCGCTGGCAGCTTTACTGCTCAGGCTTTCATCACCACCGATCTTGATGACAATCAGATCACCGCTTTTCATCCCGGTGCGATGACGCATTCGCACCAGAATAAAGTCAGTGATGCGCCAGGCGTGCGTCTCGGCATTGTCGCCCCCGACGGCCGTGACGGCATGGTGCAACACGCCCGCGAATTTCACGCCGCACACATCCCGTTCATTTTCGATCCCGGCCAGGGCCTGCCAATGTTTGATAAAGAGGATTTGTTGAACTTTTTGCAACTTGCCGACTATTGCACGGTCAACGACTACGAAGCGAAGTTGCTGACGGAACGCACCGGGCGCACGCTTGACCAATTGGCTGGTGAAGTAAAAGCCTTGATCGTGACACTCGGCGCTCAAGGATCGCAGATTTACACCGAAGGGCGTTGCATTGATATTCCTGCTGCCACACCCGATGCAGTTATCGACCCGACCGGCTGCGGCGATGCTTATCGTGCCGGCCTGTTGCATGGAATCAATCAGGGCTGGACATGGGAAAAAACCGGGCGACTGGCCTCCCTGATGGGCGCGATAAAAATTGCCCACCGTGGGGGCCAAAATCACAAGCCGACGTATGAAGAAATTGCTGCGCGTTACCAGGCAACCTTTGCCGAATCTCTTTGATTAGATATGCACCTTGACTGAATTTAAGCAACCAACCTGAAGGAAAACACCATGAAAAATTATCGCCTGTTAGTCGCTGCAATTCTCGCTCTGATGCTAGCCGCTTGCGCCAGCCAATCGGGTTCTTCTTATTCACGCACGCAAACTCGCAGCGAACAAACCGTGCGTTTAGGCGTGGTTGAATCGGTACGCAACGTGACCATCGAAGGCACACAATCAGGGGTTGGCGCCGTCGCCGGTGCGGCAGTTGGCGGCCTGGGTGGCAGCAATATCGGTGGTGGCAAAGGCTCCACGGTCGGTGCCGTACTCGGTGCCGTAGTCGGTGGCGTGGCGGGCAATGCGATAGAAGGCAGTACAACAAAACAGGCCGGCCTTGAAATCACCGTGAAGCTCGACAATGGGCAGCTGACCGCCATCACGCAAGAGGCTGATGAGCAATTTCGTCCCGGCGAGCGTGTACGCATACTCTCAGGTGGCGGCGCAACACGTGTCACACACTGAAGTTAATCTCAAGATAACCGACAGGGTCATGGTGTTGCCATAGTATTAACGGATGGCAACACCACAGGCACAATCTGCTGGAAATCTGCGGGCAATATTCCGCCTAAGTCGTACTGCGCTGCATCTGACAAGCGGTATTCTGACTGTCGCGCTGATTTATCCATTCATCAAACAAGACACCCGCCTGGCTCTCAAACAGCGCTGGTCGCGGCAGCTCCTTACGGTGTTGGGTATCCGCTTAAAAGTCGGCGCTGGTGATACGCCGCGAAGCAAGTACCCTTGGGGTGCGGCGAATAACGCAATGGCAGCCCATCCAGTCGGCCTGCTGGTCGCCAACCATATTTCTTTCCTCGACATTTTCGTCATCAACGCCTGGGCGCCAGCGGCATTTGTTTCCAAGGATGATGTGCGTGGCTGGCCGCTAATCGGCTGGCTCAGCCAACATACCGACACCATTTTCATGCAGCGTGGTTCACGCCGCGCAGCGCAAGCCACCCGCGACCAACTGGTCAGCCAATTACGTGCAGGGCAACTCATCGCCGTGTTTCCTGAAGGCACTACCAGCGATGGCCACACCGTGCAGCCGTTTCACAGCGCGTTATTCCAAAGCGCAATTGATGCCACCGCGCCCGTGATGCCGCTGGCCCTGAGTTATTTTGATGCACACAGCCACCAGCCCAGCCATGCCGCAGATTATGTGGGTGACATGACCCTGGTCAGCTGCCTGTGGTCGATTGCCGCTAGCGCCGGACTGATCGCACAACTTGAACCCTTGCCAGCACTCACGCCTGATGGCCTTGATCGGCGACACCTCGCAGCGCATGCGCACCATGCCGTCGCGCATCGGCTGATGCATATGAAATCACTACGGAATCAATAAAGCGGTCAATCCCGGCCTGAAGGCTTCACCTGCTGCGGGCACGGCAGGCAAAACACACGCCGATCTTCCAGCCGCACCGCAGTCAGGGCACCACCCCACAGGCAACCCGTGTCGATCGCCAGCAAGTCTGGCTGTTCATGGTAGCCCAGCGTCGACCAATGCCCGCAAACAATAAACTGGCCAGCGCTCGCCCGTCCAGGCATGGTGAACCACGGCACACATCCTGCTGGCCCATCTGCAGGCGAAGATTTCGCACCGGGCGCACGCAACGCCATCACCCCTTCAAGTGTCACGTAGCGCATGCGCGACATCGCATTCACTACCACGCGCAGCCTGTCCCACCCGGTAAGGTCATCTCGCCAGGCAGCCGGTTCAGAACCCCATAGGTGTGCCAGAAAATCGCGGTAGTTGGGCGCAGTCAGCGCAGTAGAAACTTCATCTGATAATGCTTTTGCCTGCGCTATCGTCCATTCTGGCAAAAGCCCGGCATGCACCATTGCCCAAGCGCCCTCCACATGAATCAGTGGTTGCGCACGCAGCCAATCCAACAACTCATCACGATCCGGCGCGGCGAGTACTGCGGCGAGCGTGTCTTCTTTATTCGCCCGCCCAAAACCTTCCGCCTGCATCACTAAATGCAGATCGTGATTGCCTAACACCACCACTGCAGCTGTGCCCAGTGATTTGACATAGCGCAATACTTCCAACGACTGCGGGCCGCGATTAACAAGGTCGCCAACAAACCAGAGACGGTCTCTGGCAGGGTCAAAGTCAAGTAAATCAATCAGCTGGCTGAGCTGAACAAAACAGCCCTGAACATCGCCGATTGCATAAGTTGCCATAAGTTAATTAGCGACGAGATAAAGCGACGGGATATCGCAGAAGAACGAAATCTTATCTTAAACAGGAGTGGCTGCCCGCAAAGAAATTTCACCAGAGAGAATGCGCTCGATGTGGCCATCAACTTCAAGCAACAACGCACCATCTTTATCAACACCACGACAAATGCCATGTCTCGGAGGCGAAAAATCGGACAGCAACACGACCGGTGCATCCTGAAATGCATGGCGCGCCAACCAGTCCGCGCGCAGCGCCGCAAAACCCGCAATCGCAAAACTTTCCAGCACCGTCAAGAGCTCGCTCAGCAGTGCTGCCAGCAGTACATTGATCTCGATATGGTCACCCAAGGCAGCGGCTGTCGTCCGTACATCATGCGGCAATGCCGCAGGCAGGCGCCGATTGATACCGATACCAATAACCGCCACATGAGGTGCGCCAGGCAAAAGCTCAACCAGAATGCCCCCCAGTTTTTTGCCCTGATACAGAACGTCATTAGGCCACTTGAGCGCCGCACCCCAAGGGGACTTTCCAGAAACAGCGCCGCACTCTCTTCGATCGGATTCAAAGCGCTGCGGCGTATCACCAGCGCCGTCCGGCTGGATACTGCTGCGCATAACTTTTTCCAGGGCACGCGCTACCGCCACGCCGACTGCCAGTGAAAGGCCAATCGGCACGCTGCCCGGCGCAAATCTCCACAGCAGAGAAAAGGTGAGGCTGTCGCCCGGCGCGGCAATCCACTCGCGCCCACGTCGGCCACGCCCAGCAGTTTGTAGCGTCGCAGCCAACACGGTGCCCGAGGCGGCGCCTACCTCGGCGCGGCTCAGCAGCATCGAGTTGGTTGAATCGCATTGCGGCAGCAGATCGACGTCAAAACGGCGCGACGCTTGGCCTAGTGCAGCGACCAGACGCGTTGCGTCAAGCGTTGGCGTCATTGCAAAAAAAATCGCCAGAAAGCAGATGCATCACGACTCTCCCTTGATCGGCGCATCTTCCAGACCCAACTCCTGAATCTTGCGCGTGATGGTGTTGCGGCCAAGGCCGAGCAACTGAGCAGCTTCGATTCGCCGACCACTGGTAGCCGCCAGCGCGCGGCGAATCAACGTTGATTCGAATTGACGCGTCAGCTGCTCTGCTACTTGTCCCGGCGCGCTCGCCAATAGCTGATCGGCTTCACGCGCCAAGGCAGACAACCAGTCGGCGCTGGCGACACGGCGCGCGGAATCTTTGGCTGGATCACGTCTTGCGTCACGTAACTCCGCCGGTAAATCTGCCACATCAATACTTTGCCCGGGTGCCATGACCGTCAGCCAATGACAAAGATTCTCCAGTTGCCGCACATTGCCTGGAAATTCAAGCCCTTGCAAATACTTTTGTGCCGCATCTGAAAGCCGTTTGGGCTCCCCGCCAAGCTCTTGTGCACTCTTTTGCAAAAAATGGCGCGCCAGAATCGGAATATCGTCACTACGCTCACGCAAAGGTGGCAGCCGTAAGCGAATCACATTCAAACGATGAAACAGGTCTTCGCGAAACAAGCCGTCCCTCACGCGTGCTTCTAAATCCTGATGCGTTGCTGCAATGACACGCACATTCGCCTTCACGGGCTGATGGCCGCCGACGCGATAAAAATTACCATCCGAGAGAACACGCAACAATCGGGTTTGCAATTCGGCTGGCATGTCGCCAATTTCATCCAGAAACAAGGTGCCATTCTCGGCTTGCTCAAAACGTCCACGACGCTGTGCCGTAGCCCCCGTGAAAGCGCCTTTTTCATGACCGAAGAGTTCGGATTCCAGCAAATCCTTTGGAATCGCTGCTGTATTGATCGCGATGAACGGTGCATTTTTTCGCGGACTATGACGATGAAGCGCTTGCGCCACAAGCTCTTTACCCGTGCCTGACTCGCCATTGATGAGCACTGTGGCCAGTGACTGCGAAAGCCGGCCAATCGCGCGAAAGACTTCCTGCATGGCGACACCTTGCCCCAGAATTTCGGGCATGACCCCGACATCTTCGGTCGCTACACCATGCTGCACTGATTCAGCCAGCGCCCGCCGCACCAATGCCACCGCCTGATCGACATCGAAAGGTTTGGGCAAATACTCAAAAGCGCCACCCTGGAATGCGGCCACAGCAGAATCAAGATCAGAATAGGCTGTCATGATGATGACAGGCAACTCGGGATAATGAATTTTTACCTGGCGCAGCAAATCCAGTCCATCTGTCCCCGGCATGCGAATATCAGAAATTAAAGCGGCAGGTGGTTGCTCGTCAGCCAGTGCACGCAACGCTTCAGTTGCCATTGCAAAGCTTTTGACCGGAATATTTTCTCGGCCGAGCGCCTTTTCCAATACCCAGCGAATTGAACGATCGTCATCAATAATCCAGACAGGGTTGGTCATGATGTTTTTTCCTTGAGAGTGTCTTGTGTAGTAAGCCGTAAAGCTAACGGCAGCATCAGCGTAAAGCAGGTGTACCCGGGCCGGGACGCAACTTCGATCGTCCCGCCATGCTGCTGAATAAAGCTTTGAGCAATTGTCAGGCCTAGCCCGCTACCATTCTCTCGACCTGAGACCAGCGGATAAAAAATCCTGTCCTGCAATGGGGAAGGAATACCAGGGCCATTATCAATAACCCGTACCTCCAGTGCCAGCTGATAATGCTTTTTTGCCAAAATAACCTGACGTGCGGCACGCGTAGAAAAAATGATTTCGCCCTTATCATGCATCGCCTGAGCTGCATTACGCGCAATGTTGAGCACGGCCTGGATCAACTGCTCACGATCTCCGGTGAGATCAGGCAACGAGGTATCGTAATCGCGCTGGACATGCACATCAGGATATTCAGCATGTATCAGCCGCCGCACGCGCTCGAGAATCTCATGGACATTCACCAGCGTGGGTTGCATCGCACGGTGCGAAGACAACAAGCGCTGCATTAAATCCTGCAGACGATCCACTTCTTCGATAATCACCTGGGTATATTCTTTTAGCTGGTCATTATCCAACTCACGCTCAAGCAATTGCGCTGAACCGCGAATGCCGCCCAAGGGGTTTTTAATCTCATGCGCCAGATTTCTCACGAGCTCACGATTCGCCTGCTGCTGCTGGGCCAGTTGCTCTTCGCGCGTGGCTTTCAGTTGCTGATCAATCGGCCGCACCTCAAGCAGCAATTGCGCACCATCGAGCGTGACGGGCGTTACCGTGCAATCCACATGCAAAGTTTGAGACGACAGGGTAATTGGAATGTTATGGCTGGTGTAACTCCACTGATTAGCCAAAGCACTTGTCAGCGCAGCAACAAGCCCCTCAGGCTCGCCCAACAGCTTTTTCAAGGATTGACCAACCAGTAATCGCGAGCTCACAGCGAACAGATTTTCTGCCGACGGATTGGCATAGCGAATCACTTGATTCTCATCAACTAACACGACGGCTGATGACAGTAAATCGAGACCACCAAAGGCAAGGGAAGAAGGCAAATTCATCTTTTCAAAAGGGGAAAGCCATGTCGGTTTTTAGTTGCCAGAATAAATACTCAAGCAAGAGTGAGCAAGAAGCGCACCAGACCGTTATTCCAGAAAAACTTGGCAAAAACTAACGCAGATTGGCAATTTCTCTTTGTATTGCTTTGATATTGCGCTCATGCAATGTCACTGTACCGCGTAACGCTTGGGTATTTAGTGAAGACCCCGCAGTAGCAGCAAGCCTCTGCGCTTTAGTTAAGTTTTCAAATTCGCTACTCAGCTCTTTTTCCAGAATGGTGCGCCGATCACTATCCCGTGCGCGCTGCTCATCACCTGAGATGCGGGGAAAGCCCTCCGGGGTAGGGGTTGTGGCAGCTCGCGGGCCACGGTCACGATGCCCGCGTGATGCTGTAGCGCCGGGTGTATCGCGCTGTTGAGACAATACCGTGCAGGATGTTTTGCCGCCTTGCTGCCGGGTATTTGTAAAAAGAATTTTGCCAGAACCATCGGTGCACTTATAAAACGTATTGGCATGCGCCGCTAACGGTGCCAAAGTAGCTACCCCAAAAAAGAAATAGCACATGCACCGTAATACGAAAGCCAGGGAAACTTGACCATGTATTTCAGCACCGGGGCCGACAACTACGCCAATCACTGTGCGGGATAAATAAATTTTTTGCATAGGATTAAGTGTATGCGATGTATGACGATAAAAAAAGGACGGGCATGCCCGTCCTTTTTTGCTATTGCGCTAAGTGAAACTCAGATCGAGTAGTACATGTCGTATTCGATCGGATGTGTCGTCATGCGGAAGCGCTGCACTTCTTCCATCTTCAAGGTGATGTAAGCATCAATCATCTCATTGCTGAATACGCCACCACGGGTCAGGAACTCGCGATCCTTATCCAGGTATTCCAATGCCTGCTCAAGACTCGAGCAAACGGTCGGGATCTTCGCATCTTCTTCTGGCGGCAAGTCATACAAATTCTTGTCGGCAGGGTCACCCGGATGGATCTTGTTCTGTACACCATCCAGGCCGGCCATCATCAGCGCAGTAAAGCACAAGTAGGGGTTTGCACCCGGATCAGGGAAGCGGGTTTCGATACGACGTGCTTTATCCGACTGCACGTAAGGAATACGGATCGAGGCAGAGCGGTTACGGGCAGAGTAGGCCAGTTTCACCGGAGCTTCGTAACCGGGCACCAAACGCTTGTAGGAGTTGGTCAGCGGATTGGTGATGGCGTTCAGTGCACGAGCGTGCTTGATAATGCCGCCAATGTAATACAGCGCGAAGTCAGACAGCCCTGCGTAGCCATTGCCCGCGAACAGATTTTTGCCATCTTTCCAGATCGACTGATGCACGTGCATGCCGGAACCGTTATCGCCCACGATGGGCTTGGGCATGAAGGTTGCCGTCTTGCCATAGCTGTGTGCAACATTGTGCACAATGTACTTGAGTACCTGCGTTTGATCCGCACGCTTGACCAGGGTGTTGAATACGGTGCCGATTTCGCACTGGCCCGCAGTCGCCACTTCATGATGATGCACTTCCACCGGCACGCCGCAAGACTCCAGTGCGATACACATTTGCGCGCGAATGTCGTTCAGGCTATCAACTGGCGGGACAGGAAAATACCCACCTTTAACGGCCGGGCGGTGGCCGGTGTTGCCACCTTCAAACTTGTCGGCGGTAGCCCAGGCAGCTTCTTCGGAAAATATCTTGCAGTAGGAGCCAGACATGTCCACTTTCCACTCAACCGAGTCGAAAATGAAGAATTCAGGTTCCGGGCCAAAGTAGGCGGTATCACCAATGCCAGAGGATTTCAGATAAGCCTCGCCACGCTTGGCGATGGAACGCGGATCGCGATCGTAACCTTTGCCATCGGCAGGCTCTACCACATCGCAAGTCAGTACCAGCGTGGTTTCATCCATGAAGGGGTCGATATAGGCAGAACCGGAATCTGGCATCAAGATCATGTCAGAAGCCTGGATTCCCTTCCAGCCAGCAACTGACGAGCCATCGAACGCATGGCCATCTTCAAATTTTTCCATGCCAAAAGCTGAAATAGGTACGCCAACATGCTGCTCTTTGCCACGCGTATCGGTGAATCGAAAATCAACGAAACGGACTTCTTTTTCTTCGACCAGCTTAAGTACGTCCTTGGGGCTCATGACTTGCTCTCCTAAAAATGACACAAAAATTAAAGCGAAAAAGTAAAACCATGCATCATGGGTGTAGCTGCTAGAGCACTAACTATGCCATCCCCAAAAAATACCGGAACGAATTGTGCCACAAGTGCATGCAAAGATTCCAGCTGAAGTCTCTACCTGCTGCCGCACACTATTTGTGCGAAACATGCCCAAAATGCACCACCATAGTGCGTTTATTGGCTAATACGTACCTTGGAAAACCAGGGATCCTCTGGTAATGCTTTTGCCAATTGACGTTTTATGTCATCCACCTCTAAGCCTGCTTCGCTCAAATAACTGGCTGAGAGTACAACTTCGGCTTCAGCCCGGTTCCCCAGGTAATGCAAGACGGTTCGATTGAAGTGGGGTGGCTCGCACCCGAGCAAATCACGCAGATGCGCCAACAGTATCGGCCGCGCGGGAATTTTCAATGACGCATTGCCAGAAATGTCATTCTCCGCATCTATATGCACCAATACATCCAGCACTTCGGCATGCTTTTCAAGCACGCTGTTACGCGCTGTTTCAGCAATCCAGTGGCCTTCGGAAACACTAATGCGTGGATCAACCTGCACATGGGCATCTACCAGCACTTGATGCGCCATGTGCCGGGTGCGCAACTCATGCAAACCGAGCACACCTGGCGTGGAAGCCACCGTCTGTCGAATAGCGGCCACCTCTTCGGCTGATAGCCCGGTATCAATGAGCTCACTTAAGGCTTCCCATGCAAAACGAAACCCGGCGCGCACAATCATGGCACCAACAACAATCGCTGCTACGCCATCCGCAAAATTAAAGCCGAGCAATGCACCGCCAATGCCCGCAGCCACAACTAATGAAGAAAGTGCATCAGCGCGAGCATGCCAGGCATTGGCCACCAGCATGGGAGAACGCAAGCGCTCTGCTGTGCCCAACATGTAGCGGAAAAGCCCCTCTTTGGCCACCAGCGTAAAAAGTGCCGCCCACATTGCCGCTACACCAACGGGCGGCAGATTGCTCAAATTAGACAAGCGTCCGCCTGCGGAAATCAAAATACCTACACCGGTACCCACCAGCAGCAGTCCCAGCACCAATGAGGCCGCAGTTTCATAGCGACCATGACCATACGGGTGAGCATCATCGGCAGCCTCAGCGCCTTTGCGATTTGCATACAAAACAAACCCATCTGAAATGATGTCGGCAAATGTATGCATCGCATCCGCCATCAAACTTTGCGAATGAGCGAGAAACCCGACAATCATCTGCACCGCAGTCAGCACTAAATTCACGCCGACACTCACCCACGTAATGCGCTGCCCGTCAGCAAAGCGCTGACCGGCGTCTGGCGCATGGCGATGCAAAGGATCGTGGGTTCCGCGGAGCATAGTAAAAGGTACGTAAAAAGTGTGGAAAGTGGAAAAGCTATACTATCAAGCCTGCTTGTTTTTCTCTATTCTAACTGGGCTTCTTATCATGGGACGACTGAACGAAATTCTCACTTTAGCGCAGGCACGTGCCACCGAGCTGCAACTTCCTTACGCTGGCGCCATGACACCGCAAGAGGCAAATGAAGTTCGCCAGCTTGTGCCCAATGCGGCCATTGTCGATGTGCGTACGCGTGCCGAGCGGGATTGGGTAGGGCGTGTGCCGAAAGCCATCGAAATCGAATGGGCAACCTATCCCGACATGCAAGCCAATCCGCAATTATTTGTGGAAGCGCTCAAACACGCCGTCACGACCGATGCTTTATTGTTATTTTTGTGCCGTTCGGGCGCGCGCTCCAGCGCGGCAGCCAAAGCGGCTTCTGCCGCAGGCTATCCTTCTTGTTACAACATTCTCGAAGGCTTTGAAGGCGATAAAGACGCCAACAACCAGCGCAACCAAACCAACGGTTGGCGCCATGCGGGCCTACCGTGGATCCAGAGCTGAGTTCATTGCCATGCAAACCGCAACCATAAAATTTGATCATTTCAACGCGCTGGCCGATAAAGAAGCGGGCGAACGTATCCGCGCAGCCAAGGCTGCGCTCGGCAAAAAAGCTGTGCTGCTGTGTCACCACTATCAGCGCGCCGATGTATATGAACATGCCGACCTAACCGGCGACTCGCTCAAGCTCTCGCGTCTGGCCGGAGAAGCCGAAGCAGAAAACATCATCTTCTGCGGCGTGCACTTCATGGCCGAAGTGGCCGATATTCTCTCGCGGCCCGAGCAAATTTCGATCCTGCCTGATCTCGCCGCAGGCTGCTCCATGGCTGACATGGCAAATCTGGCGAAAGTCGAACGCTGCTGGCGCGAGCTGTCGGCGCTGTTGGATCCTGATGAAAAAATCACGCCGGTGACCTACATCAACTCCGCCGCCGATCTCAAGGCTTTTTGCGGCACGCATGGCGGCATTGTGTGCACCTCGTCCAATGCCCCTAAGATTCTTGAATGGTCATTTAACCAGCGCGAAAAAGTGCTGTTTTTTCCCGACCAGCATCTCGGCCGCTGGAGCGGCTACACGATGGATATTCCGCTGGACGCCATGGTGATCTGGAATCCCGATCTGGAACAAGGCGGCCTGACCCGCGAACAGATCAGCAAGGCGAAAATCATCCTCTGGCATGGCTTCTGTTCGGTGCATCAGATGTTTCAGCCGAGCGACATCATCAAGTTTCGCAATCAATATCCTGATGGCATTGTCATCTCGCATCCGGAATGCGGCTTTGAAGTGTGCAAACAGTCTGACTATATTGGCAGCACGGAATATATTCTCAAGACCGTCAAGGCCGGCCCGCCAAATACCCGCTGGCTGGTGGGTACCGAGTTGAACCTGGTTGAACGGCTGGCGCGTGAAGTCAAGCATGAAGGCAAGATTGTGCAGTTCATGGCCAGCACGATTTGCATGTGTTCGACCATGCAGCGCATCGACCCGCAGCACCTGGCCTGGACGCTGGAAAATCTGGTGGCGGGCAAGGTCGTCAATCAAATCAAGGTGCCTGAACACGAGGCCGTGCCGGCCAAGATCGCGCTGGAACGCATGCTCGCCGTCTCGTGAGCGCCGACTTTTTGCGATGACATCGCCGCAACGCAGCTACCGCTATTACGATTTCGTGATGGCGGCGTTTGTCTGCGTGCTGCTCTGCGCCAACCTGATCGGCGCGGCCAAGGCGGCGCAAATCACGCTGCCCTTCATTGGCGCGGTGTCGTTCAGCGGCGGCGTATTGTTCTTCCCGATCTCGTATATTTTCGGTGACATTCTCACCGAAGTGTATGGCTATGGCCGCGACCGGCGCGTGGTCTGGGCGGGCTTTGCTGCGCTGGTATTCGCCAGCTTCATGGCCGCCGTGGTGCTGGCCTTGCCGCCGGTGCCGGATGCCTTCAACCAAAGTTACCAGGCGCATCTTGAAGCCGTGTTTGGCAACACCTGGCGCATTGTGGCCGGCTCGATGATCGCCTTCTGGTGCGGCAGCTTCGCCAACAGTTATGTGATGGCGAAAATGAAAATCTGGAGCGCCGGCCGCAGGCTGTGGATGCGCACCATCGGCTCGACTCTGGTTGGCGAAGCGGTCGATTCCAGCCTGTTCTATGTCATCGCCTTCTATGGCATCTGGCCTGATGCACAGATCGCCAAAATCGTCCTCGCCCAGTATGTGCTGAAGACCGGCTGGGAAATCCTCATGACGCCGGTGACCTATCGCGTCGTCGCCTTCCTCAAGCGTGCGGAGAACGAAGACTGGTACGACCGCAACACCAACTTCAACCCTTTCCGGCTCCGCCCATGACCTCTGCTTTTTCCATCGCCACCTGGAATATCCATAAAGGGTTTTCCCAGTTCAACCGCAGCATGATGGTGCATGAGCTGCGCGACCGCCTGCGCGCGCTGAATGCCGACATCGTCTTTTTGCAGGAAGTCCAGGGCCTGCACCTGAAGCACGCCGCGCGGCACGCGCATTGGCCAGAAGAACCACAACACGAATTTCTTGCCGCCGATGTCTGGCACAACCACGCCTATGGGCAAAACGTGGTGTATGACCATGGCCACCACGGCAATGCGATCCTGTCGCGCTTTCCCATCCTGCATGAACACAATCAGGACATCACACATCTGCGTTTCGAACGGCGCGGGCTGCTGCATTGCATGATCTCGTTGCCGCAACTCGCCCAGCCGCTGCATTGCGTGTGCGTGCATTTGTCGCTCTTCGCACGCTCCCGCCGCTGGCAGCTCGACGAATTGGCTGACTACATCGAGGCAGTCACGCCGCCCGATGCGCCACTGCTGGTCGCCGGTGATTTCAACGACTGGCGTAACCATGCCGGAGAAATCCTCGCCCGCCGGCTGGGGCTGCATGAAGTATTCATTCATGCAGACGCGCGCGGCAATGCACGTCCCTCGCGCAGCTACCCTGCCGCGCTGCCGCTGTTCCGGCTCGACCGCATTTATCAGCGCGGGCTGGCCGTTGTCAACACACATCGCCACAGCGGACCGCCCTGGTCGAAAATTTCAGACCATGCAGCGCTGTCGGCCACGCTGGACATCGCCGCCTGATCGCCGCCAAGTGTCCACTTAGCCACCGTTCCATGAGCGCCGACTTTTCAACGGGCAACCAACTGCAACTCCTGGCAACAGGAACGGAATATTTTCCTGCCCTGCTGGCCGCGATTGATGGCGCGGCGCACGAAATCCATTTGGAAACCTACATCTTCGCCGATGACGAAACCGGCCGCATCGTCGCCGCAGCCTTGACACGCGCAGCACAGCGCGGTGTCGCCGTGCGTGTGTTGGTCGATGGCTTTGGCGCGCGCGAATTCGCGGCAGGGCTTGGCGTCTCGCTGATCACCGATGGCGTCGAGCTGTTGGTCTATCGTCCCCAGCCTAGACAGCGCCGCTTGCACTGGCATCGCTTGCGCCGATTGCATCGCAAGCTGGCTGTCATCGATGGCCGCCTGGCATTCGTCGGTGGCATTAACATCATCAGCGATTTCGATACCGACATCACCGCGCCGCGTTTTGATTATGCGGTCAGTGTCGCAGGCCCGCTGGTCGCGACGATACATGCCGACATGCGCCACGTATGGCATATCGTGCGCTGGTCGCATCTGGGGTATCGGCCACCTGCGCCAGACTTTCAACTACCACCACAACCTCCCGCAGGCACCATGCAGGCCGCTCTAGTGATACGCGATAACCTGCGTCACCGACGTGACATCGAGGATGCCTATCTGGAGGCCATGGCCGGCGCGCAGCGGGAAATCATCCTCGCCAATGCCTACTTTTTACCCGGCAAGCGCTTTCGTGAAGCGTTGATAACAGCCGCCCGGCGCGGCGTCAAAGTGACTCTGCTGTTGCAAGGCCGCGCTGACTATCTGCTGCAGCATCACGCCATGCAAGCGATTTACGACAGCCTGCTTAACGCTGGCATACAAATTTTTGAATATCAAGCGTCCTATTTGCATGCCAAGGTTGCCGTCATTGATGAAGCATGGGCAACCGTTGGCTCATCGAACATTGATCCCTTCAGCTTGCTGCTATCGCGTGAAGCAAACATCATCACGCGCAACCAAGCCTTCGCACTCGAACTCGCTGCACATCTGCGTTCGGCCATCAGCCGCGATGCTGTTGAAATTCACCGTGGTGCGCAACATCGTTCATGGCTGATGCGGCAAATCAACAGCGCCGCCTACGCGCTGGTGCGCCTACTGGTTGGTATGGCTGGCTATGGAAAACACTACACCACGCCTGAATCAGGTTGACGCAATGCAGATTCAGTCTTTACGATGCACTCTTCCAGCAAAAAATTCGCCCCGAACAAATATCCATCAATGCGATCACTCTGGCTCAACCTGCTAATTCCCTGTGTTCTGCTGCTTGCCGCTTGCGGCAGCTCGCCGACAAGAAAAGTCGGCGCTGGTGATACGGCACACACACGTGCCGCGCGCGAAAAAGCCAACGAAGTCGTGCTGTTTTCACTCGGCTTGATCAATACCGGCTACCGTTTTGGCGGCAAAAATCCGGAGGCCGGGCTGGATTGCAGCGGCATGGTGAGTTACGTTTTCGACCAATCGGCCAACATCAAACTGCAAGGCTCGGCCGCCAACCTCGCGCGGCTGGGCCGCAAGGTGAACATGGCGCAGATGCAACCAGGCGATCTGGTATTTTTCAATACGCTGAACCGACCCTATTCCCACGTCGGCATCTACATCGGCGAAGGCCGCTTCATCCATGCGCCGAGCAGCCGGGGCAAGGTAAGAATCGACAGCTTGACCAACGGCTGGTTCGCCGCACGGTTTGAAGAAGCACGTAGTTATTTTGAATAAGCAGCTGGTGTCATCCGCCACACGAGGCGAGTGCAGTAAAACGTTACATAAAAGAAAAAACATTCCCGGCATACCGGGGATTTCATTTCAGGAGGAAGGCCGTGCAGGAACCGAAACTGTTCATCAATGACATCATTGAATCCAACCCGCTGGGAGGATTTCAAAAACTGGTCATGCTGTTATGCGCTCTGGTCATCATATTTGATGGCTTTGATGTCCTGGCGATTGCCTATGCCGCCCCGGCCCTGAGCGCCGAATTCAATATCGCCAAAGACCAGTTGGGCCTGGTTTTTTCAGCCGGATTGATTGGCATGATGATCGGCGCCCTGGTACTGGGTCCGCTAGGCGACAAATACGGCCGACGGCAGGCGGTTATTGTGAGCGTAGTGATATTCGGCGTATTCAGCGTATTAACCGGCTACATCACCAGCTACCACGAACTGATCTTGCTGCGGTTTTTGACCGGCCTTGGCTTGGGCGGCGCCATGCCCAACGCCACGGCATTGATGACCGAATACGTCGCCGGCAAGATGCGCAACATCGCCGTGGCGGTAATTTTTCTGGGCATGCCGATCGGTGCCATTGCCGGTGGTTTGCTGGCGGCTCACATCATCCCGGCCTATGGCTGGCCGTCGATCTTTTTCTGGGGTGGCTGGATGCCCTTGCTGTTAGTGCCCGTTCTGTTTTTCTGGCTGCCTGAATCACCGCGCTTTCTGACCGTGCAGAACAAGGATAATGATGCCCTGCTGCGCCGCATTGCCCGGAAAATCGCCCGCAACCAAACCATTCCGCCAAACGCCGTGTTTATTCATACTGCTGAAGATGCGCAGCAACATTCGCCGATCAAGGCGCTCTTTATGCCGGGTTATGCCAGAGATACCCTGTTGCTGTGGGCAGCCTTCTTCTTGAATCTGATGGTGGCTTATTTTCTCTACAGCTGGATACCCACCTTGCTGGTCGGCTCAGGCTATGCCCTGGGGCAAGCCTCGACCACCGTGATCCTGCTGAATATTGGCGGAGCCATCAGCCCGTTTGCGTCTGCCTGGATGATGCGTCGCTGGGGATCGCGACCAGTGATCGTTGGCTATTTTCTGCTCGGCGCGCTGAGCATGATGATGCTGGGAAAACTCTCCGCATCCCTCGCCATGCTGCAAGTCATGGCGTTTTTTGCCGGCTTTTTTATCATTGGCGGACAAATCAGCCTGAATGCCCTGGCGAGCTATATCTATCCCACGGCGATTCGTTCAACCGGCATGGGCTGGGCCTTCGGTATTGGCCGCCTCGGCTCCATCATCGGGCCTGTGCTGGCTGGCACCTTGATCGCCATGGCCCTGGGGCTGGATGTTTATTTCATGGTCTTCGGCGCGGTTTGCGTACTCACCGCGACAGCCGCCCTGTTTATTCGTCGCCATGAAAAACCACTGGAGACGAAAGGTCAATAGCGTCAAGCCCAGCGCAAAAAGTCGGCGCTGACGAGACGGCGCGCAGCAAATACCACCCTTAAAGCGCTATTTTGAATCCTATATTCACGGCATTTGCTTTATATCAAGCTAAAGCCAACAAGCGCCTGTTATCTTCCTTGCAAGCCGTACAATCAAAAAACGGATCTACCCATAATTAGCGAAAGGAATACCATGTCGCACTACCACGCCGTTGTATGGATTGATCACGCCGAAGCGCACGTAATGCACATCAGCCCTGATGACATCGAATCATCCATTGTTCGTCCCGGCAAGCCCCATCAGCACTTGCACAGCAAACGCGGGGTCGTTGGTGTGGGGCGCGTACCAGAAGACCAACACTTCTATCACGAGGTGGTTGAGGCGTTAAAGGGTGCCAAGGAAATTCTGATCGTGGGCCCGGCGAACGCCAAGCTCAACTTGGTCAAGCATATCCATCACCATGACCAGCCAATGAGCGGCAAAGTCATTGGGGTTGAAACCGTTGATCACCCGACAGATGGGCAACTGGTGGCCTACGCCCGCAAATACTTTACGGCAGCCGACCGCTTGCAGTCATAGAACAGCGAACCTTAACGCTCGACAAACGCGCGTTCGATGACGTAGTCGCCAGCCACGCCGGTGTGCGGTGAAATCGAAAAACCACGTGCGTCGAGCAAGGTTGAGCAGTCGGCCAGCATGTGCGGGCTGCCGCAGATCATGACGCGATCATGGGCTGGATCCAACGGCGGCAGACCGATGTCGCTCGACAGCTTGCCGGATTCGATCAGCGTGGTAATGCGTCCTTGGTTGCGGAAGGGCTCACGGGTGACGGTGGGGTAGTAAATCAATTGCTCCTTCACCATGTCACCGAGGAATTCATGTTGCGGCAAATCTTCAGTAAACAGTTTGGCGTAGGCCAGCTCACTGGTGTAGCGCACGCCGTGAATCAGCACAACTTTTTCAAACGCGGCGTAGGTTTCTGGGTCTTGCACAATACTTAAAAACGGCGCAAGGCCGGTGCCGGTGGAAAACAGGTAAAGATTTTTTCCGGGCTTCAAATCACGAATTACCAACGTGCCTGTGGGTTTGCTGCCCACCAAGACTGAAGTGCCCACTTCAATTTTTTGCAGGCGCGACGTGAGCGGGCCGCTGGCGACCTTGATGCTGAAAAATTCAAGGTATTCCTCATGGTTCGGGCTGGCGATGCTGTAGGCGCGCAATAACGGGCGGCCATCCACTTCCAGGCCGATCATGATGAAATGCCCGTTTTCGAAGCGCAGGCCACGATCGCGCGTGGTGCGGAAGCTAAATAGCGTGTCATTCCAATGATGGACGCTGATGACTTTTTCGGTTGCAACGGATGCCATATTTACTTCCCTGCTTTCATTTTTGATTCTTCAATGGTCACCATTTTACAAAACCGGCGGCAGTAAGCTTAGATTCTTCTGTTCTATATTTATTCCACAACGCAAAAAGCATTACCGGCTGGCGCGCACACCCAGCACTGCGGCGACAGTAACCGCTGCGAGCCCCGCTAGTGCGAGCAGAGAGAGGGGTTCGCCCAATAAAGGCACCGCAGCGAGGGACGCCAGCACAGGGACCATGCCCAAAGTTAGCGCCACAATTTGCGGCCCGAGTTGGCGCACCGCCTGCGCGTAAAGCAGCAAAGCAACAAAAACCACCAGCACCCCTTGATACAAAACCTGCAGCGCGATTTCAGCATTTGCAGCACGGGATAGTGTGCTGGGTAGAAAAAACCACCAAACAGGCAAATACAGTAGCGCGCCGTACAACACCGTGGCAACCGTGGCTGTCAATGGCGGCATGGGGTTCTGGCGTAGTAGCAGGGTAAAAATAGCCCATGAAAACGCAGCGCAGATAAACAGCAAATCGCCTACCAGTTGCCAGCCGGTGATCTGCCCGCTGGCAGATAATGTATCGGTAGCGATCAAGATAATGCCGGCCAACACACCAAGCAATGCCAGTATTTGCCCACGATTGGGTACTTTTTTCAACCACAGCCAGGCAACAATTGCCGTGGCAAAGGGCAACCCACCTGGTGCCAGAACCGCTCCGTGCGCTGCCGGGGCAAGACGAAAACCGGAATAAACGAAACAGGCATAGCCGATGCCGCCAAACAGGGCTAACAACAGCCCGATTTTTAACGACGGCAACGTGACGCGCGGCAAAAAGAACAAAGAGATAAAGCCGCCCATGCCAAGACGTAACGCAGTGACATCCCACGCGGTCAAAACACCCTTGCCCGCAACTCGCGACACCAGAATAAAGCCTGTCCAGATGCATAGCGTGGCAAGCAGCGCGGGCCAGCCGCTACGTAAAAACGCAGCGGGGCTGAATAGACGGTTTGGCGGTAATTCAAACATGAGTTTGGCTATCAATGGTCAGCTAAAATTGGCAATCTAAAGCTGCTTTACAACAAGGATTGGTGATGAAAACAAACGCTCGCATCGGTACGCCGCTATCCACTAGCGCCACACGCGTCATGCTGCTAGGCTGCGGAGAACTCGGCAAAGAGGTCATTATCGCATTGCAGCGCCTGGGCTGCGAGGTCATTGGCGTGGACCGCTATGCCGATGCGCCCGGCATGCAGGTGGCGCATCGCAGCCATGTGATCAACATGACGGATGGTGCGGCGTTGCGTGCAGTGATCGAAAAAGAAAATCCGCATCTGGTGGTGCCTGAAATTGAAGCAATCGCCACAGCGACATTGGCTGAAATTGAACAGGCAAGCCTTACAGGTACAGGGCCAGAGATTATTCCTACCGCACGCGCAACCCAGCTAACCATGAACCGCGAGGGCATTCGTCGGCTGGCAGCGGAAGAACTCGGCCTGCCGACATCGCCCTACTGCTTTGCCGATTCGCTGGCTGAATTACAAGCGGCGATTGACGGTGCTGCTGGTGATGGCATTGGCTATCCCTGCATCATCAAGCCGGTGATGTCCTCATCCGGCAAAGGGCAATCGCTGATCAAGTCGGCGGCAGATGTCGCCACGGCGTGGGACTACGCGCAAGCGGGCGGCCGCGTGGGTGCAGGGCGGGTGATTGTTGAGGGCTTTATTGATTTTGATTATGAAATCACCCAATTGACCGTGCGTGCCGTGGGTACCTCGGGTGAAGTGGAAACTTTTTTCTGCGAACCTATCGGCCATGTGCAAGTGAATGGCGACTATGTTGAATCCTGGCAACCGATGAATATGTCGGCTGTGGCGCTGAAAAAATCACGCGATGTGGCACGCGCGATCACCGGCAATCTTGGCGGACGCGGCCTCTTTGGCGTCGAGCTGTTCATCAAGGGCGATGACGTGTGGTTTTCCGAAGTCAGCCCGCGCCCGCATGACACCGGGCTGGTGACGCTAGCCACGCAGCGTTTGTCGGAATTCGAATTGCATGCACGTGCCATTCTTGGCTTGCCGGTGGATACCCGCTTGCGCCGTGCGGGCGCTTCGGCGGTGGTTTATGGTGGCATGGATGCCAAAGGCATTGCCTTTGACGGTGTGGCAGAAGCCTTGCGCGTGCCAGAATCCGATCTGCGATTATTTGGCAAGCCAGAGAGTTTTGTTAAACGCCGCATGGGCGTGGCCGTGGCGGCAGCGGACACAACCGATGAGGCTCGCGCCAGGGCAAAACTTGTCGCCAGCCTGGTGAAGCCCGTTAAAGGCGATTAACCCGCACAAAATCTTGAGCAAAAGTTTTTCTAGCCGCCTCATCCACTGGCACGCGCAGCACGGGCGGCATGATCTGCCCTGGCAAAACACGCGCGACCCGTACCGCGTCTGGCTCGCGGAAATCATGTTGCAGCAAACGCAGGTTGTCACGGTGATTCCCTACTATCAGCGTTTTCTCGCCCGCTTCCCCACGCTTGAATCCCTGGCGACTGCATCGGTTGAAGACATCATGCCGCTATGGAGCGGGCTGGGCTATTACGCCCGCGCGCGCAACTTGCACGCGGCGGCGCAAGTGGTGATCACGCGGCATGGTGGCATGTTTCCTGAAGCACCGGAAATCATTGCCGAGTTGCCCGGCATCGGCCGTTCCACCGCTAACGCCATCGCGGTGGTGTGTTTTGGTGCGCGCGTGCCGATTCTGGATGGCAACGTCAAACGCGTCCTGTGCCGCGTATTCGGCATTGCAGGAATCCCCGGCACAGCGGCGCTGGAAAGTCGGCTCTGGCAACACGCCGAGGATTTGTTACCAAAGCGGTTACCGAAGCAATTACCGCAGCGTGATTTATCCAGAAACATGGCCACCTACATTCAGGCGCAGATGGATTTGGGCGCTACGCTATGCACACGCAGTCGGCCACAATGCATCGCCTGCCCGTTAGCAGACATTTGCATCGCACATGCCACGGGACGCACTGCGGAATTACCGCAAAAGAAATTGCGCCGTATCACTCCCGAACGTCACGCCACGCTGCTGGTTATCGTGCATGAAAATCGTGTGCTACTGGAAACCCGACCGCCGCTAGGCATCTGGGGCGGCCTGCTCTCTCTGCCCGAATTGCCGGCAGAAGAAAATGCGGCGACCTATGTTGAAAAAAAATTCGGTGTCCATGTGCTAGCGGCCTCCCCACCGTCGTCCAAAGATGGGTTCAAGACTTTTCTACATATCTTCACCCATTTTCGCCTGCACATCACGCCACTGTTATGCCGTGTGAGCTTGCGCCCGATTGTCATGGAAGCAGGTTTCTTTTGGCTCGATTTAACGGCACTGGGTACCGCCGCATTGCCAACGCCCGTCAGGCGCATTCTCGAAGAACTTAGATTGTCTCAACCTGCCTGATCAAGCGTGCCGCGATCAAGCCGTTAATCGTGCCGAAAATCAGGGCCGCTGTAGCAAATAGCGGTGCCAGATAAAACACACCGTCATGCGGCACCAGCCATAGCCGCGCCAGTAAAAGCTGGCCGCCGATATGCGCAAAGGCGGCAAGCAGGCTGATCGTCACCGCACCAAACCAGCGTCGCGGCAACTGAACCGCCAAAAACAACGCGGCCAAACTGCTCACTGCGCCCGCTAACGCAAGAAAAAACCCCGGCGCAAAAAGTTGCCCAATCACCAAGCTGCCCGCCACCACGCGCAACAAACTCACCCAGGCCGCATCGCGCCAACCATAGCGCAGCAACACCACCAGCACGATGATGTTGGCCAGCCCGGGTTTGATGCCAGGCAAGGGGCTGGGCAGCGCAGCTTCGGCCACCGTGAGCGCAATCGCCGCTGCGGTGTAGCGCGCAATACGGCGGTCATCCTCGGTTATCGGCAGTTCAATACCCGAGGGAGTCATAGCTTGCCTCACCGCGTCCGTTCAATTCCAGCGTGATGTGATTCGGCGCGCAGATAGCCACGGCACCGGCGCGTGTCAGCCAGCCTTGTTGCACGCAGTATTGGCGCGGGCCGGGGTCGGAAAAGACACGCGCGCGGCCAGGTTGCACTTCAATCACGGTAGTCCCCAATGGGCCTTCTACACGGGTTTTTCTCGCACTATTCAGGCTGATCTCAATGATAGTTTGGCCATCGCGCTTAACAATGGCGCGATCCGCCACGCCGCCGCGCCACAGCAGGGTGTAGGACGAAACAACCAGCGCACAACTTAACAACAAGACCAGCCAATCGCCCACTTTGAGGTATTTGTGCCACGAACCTGAAGAGCCTGCCTTGCTGAAAATTTTGCACAGATCGTCAGGTAATACCGCTTTCATTCTGCCAGCGAACGATGTCGTACCAGCACATTGGCCTGACCCCGAAAATGGTTAGCCAGTTTTTCCGCCAGATAAACCGAACGATGCTGTCCGCCCGTGCAGCCGATGGCAACGGTCAAGTAAACCCGGTTATCACGTTTGTAGGCTGGCAGCCATGAAGTGATAAATCGACGGATATCTTCTTCCATGCGACACACATCTTCTTCTGCCGAGAGAAAGGCAATTACCTCCGCATCGCGTCCGGTAAGAGGACGCAAGGCGGGATCGTAATGTGGGTTGGGCAAACAACGCACATCAAAGACAAGATCCGCATCCAGCGGCAAGCCATGCTTGAAGCCAAATGATTCAAACAACAACGTCAGCGGATACTGCGTCTCCGTCAAAATAAAATCCTTGATACAGGCACGCAAGGCATTCGGCCGCAAATGGCTGGTGTCGATATGATGCCCGATGGATGCAAGAAAAGTCAGCGCTTCGCGTTCATTCTTGATTGCTTCTTCCAGCGTGACATCGTTACCTGCCAGCGGATGCCGACGACGTGTTTCAGAAAACCGTTGAATCAGGATATCCGTGCGCGTATCCAGAAACACAAACTGTAACTCGATGCCTTCCGCTTCAAGGCGCTTGGTTTGCAGCGGAATCGCTGCAATGGATGAGCCACCACGCATATCAATAGCGACAGCAACCCGCTCTTCACCCGTCATGCGCAGATGTTGAACTAAATCAAAAAGCAGCGGCGCGGGCAGATTGTCGACGCAATAGTAAGTCGCATCTTCCATCACTTTAAGGGCAATGGATTTGCCAGAGCCGGACAAACCGCTGATGAGGACAACTTTCATAGTTCAAAGCATAACGGATTGATCAGTAAAATAGCTGCAACCACCCGCTGCTTACCCTGTTTTTTTCTGCACGGCCTGCACTACAGCGCTGTTTTCAACCGCGCTTGCCGAGCGGTTCGCAACCTTGCTCAATATTTGCATCTTTTCAGCGTCCGACATTTGGCTCCAAGTCGCAATTTCGTCCAGCGTTCGATAACAACCCAGACACAGATTGTCTTGCATACGACACACATTGATGCAGGGTGAGCTAATCGCCGTCATGCCAGCGCCGACTTTTCAGGCCATGCTACGCCGGGCAAGCATCGCACGTGCTACACGCGATGCAGGCGCACGGCCCAACTCGTGAGAAATCCACGCGGCAACATCAACCAGCGCGTCAAGATCCACCCCGCACTCAATGCCACAACCTTGAAGCAACCAGACCACATCCTCAGTGGCTACATTACCCAGCGCACCGGGTGCGTAGGGGCAGCCACCCAAGCCTGCAACCGAGCTATCAAACACCGACACGCCCGTTTCTAGCGAGGCATACACATTGGCAATAGCCATGCCCCAGGTGTCGTGAAAATGGCCTGCCAGTTTTTTTAATGGCACCCACCGCGCAACCGCTTCGAGCATCGCCTTGGTTTTTTCTGGCGTTCCTGTGCCGATGGTGTCACCCAAACTCACTTCATAACACCCCATATCAAACAATGCACGCGCCACCTCGGCAACGGCCAGCGGCGTAATCTCGCCTTCATAAGGGCAACCCAACACACAGGAAACATAACCACGCACTTTGATATGTTCCGCTTTCGCAGCCTCTATCACCGCACGACAGCGCTCTAAGGATTCGCTAATCGAGCAATGTGTATTTTTCTGCGAAAAAGTTTCCGACGCGGCACTAAATACGCTGACTTCTTTTGCCCCTGCTGCCACAGCGGCATCAAAACCCTTCTTGTTAGGCGTAAGCACGGGATAAGTCACCAGCGGCAAAGGTTGAATGGCAGAAAAAACCGCCGTCGCATCTGCCATCTGTGGCACCCATATGGGCGAAACAAACGCGGTCGCTTCAACCGTGCGCAGGCCGGCTGATGCCAAACGATGAATCAACTCAACCTTGATCTCGGTTGAAATCAACGGTTTTTCGTTTTGCAAACCATCGCGCGGCCCTACTTCAACGATTCGAACTTTGCTGGGGAGTGTCATAGATAGTCATTCAAGGTAATCAGACGGCGCTGAAAAATCAACCGCCAAGGTGATCAAGTTTACTCGAACGATCGCAGCGCTCTTCATCTATGGGAAAATACCCTGCTCAGCAAGAATAATTCCCCCTGCTCCTCCACATCCCATGACGACAGACACCCCCTCCGTGCAAACCCATGCCCCCAGCCCACCGAGGGGATTTGCACCATTAATTGCTGCGCTGACGGCTATCGGGCCTTTTTCAATCACCATGTATTTACCAGCATTTCCGGATATCGGTACCAGCCTGGGTGCCAGCCCGATTGAAGTGCAGCAAACGCTTCCTGCTTACTTGCTCCCATTTGCTTTTATGATGCTTTGGCATGGCAGCATCTCTGATACGTTGGGCCGTAAACGGGTCATTCTGGCGGGTATGTTTTTATACACGTTGGCGGCACTGATCTGCCTTTTCGCACCCAATATCCTGGTTTTTTCCATAGGACGCGTATTACAAGGCGTGGCAGCGGGTGCGGGCATGTCCGTCGGCCGAGCCACCGTGATGGATTTACTCAAAGGCGCCGCAGCCCAAAAACTGATGGCGCACATCTCGATGTTTTTCTCCCTGGCACCCGCATTGGCACCGATGCTGGGCAGCGCATTGGTCAACCAGTTTGGCTGGCGTTCGGTGTTCATGTTTTTATCGACGCTGGGTGCTGTCTTGTTTATTACGGTCTGGCGTATTCTTCCAGAAACCCTGCCCATGGAAAAACGCCAACCTTTTGCATTCAAGCCCTTGGTGCGTGCCTATAAAGATGCGCTACTCCTGCCTGAGTTCAGCTATTTATGCCTGGCCTTAGCACTCCTGATCAATGGACATATGATTTATGTTCTTTCTGCGCCCAACTTTTTACACGCAATCGCCGATACGACCTTCTCTAGTTTTGCATGGCTTTTTATGGCAGTCAGTATCGGCATGGTGAGCGGCTCTTATGCAAGCTCGCGTGCTGCCGGAAAACTCTCTCCTGCCAAGACCGTTCGCCTGGGTTTTCTCGTCATGCTCCTAGGCTGCATCATTAATCTGTTAATCAGTTTTTTCTTCCCACCTGGGCTGCCGCAGAATATTCTAGCCATCCTGGTGTATTCATTTGGAATCGCCATGGTCTGGCCTAGTTTGCAAATCCTTGCATTAGAAAAAATTCCTGCCCGACGCGGTTTGGCCTCAAGTCTGCAAAGCGCGTATCAAGTAGGAATGAATGCATTTACCGCAGCCATCATCGCCCCTTTTGTCTGGCATAGCGCAAAAACGATGGCATTGGCAGCATCTGGCTACTTGTTCATGGCGGCGCTTGCCTTAATGGTCGGCCTATATTACCAACACGCACGCTCAGCAAAAAACGGGCAAAAATAATTTGTCGCAGCGACACAAAATAAATGCACCAAATGCACTAAATACCAACAGAATTTTCTTCAAACGCCATCAACACCACACCTTCAGCAACAGGATCACCCACCGCAAAGTGAAAATCCTGCACGATACCGTCAGTGGGTGCGGTAACGGTATGCTCCATTTTCATCGCTTCGAGAATCAACAAGGGCGTGCCTTTGGCAACTTTCTCACCCGCTGTAACGAGTAACGCAATTATTTTTCCCGGCATGGGGGACATCACGCTACCTTCTGCTATCGCTTGTTGACCGGTGTCACTCAGTGGATCACGCAAAGTCATCACATGCGATGTGCCGTGCATAAAGACATGGCGCTTTTCAGCCACGGGAATCACCGTGACCGTGCACCGTCGGCCACCAAAATCAGCGTGCAATACTCCTGTGTCATCCAGCTGGCCAGTTGCCTCTATCCGCTGGCCACCGAATTGTTGCCCACTCAATGGCTGAGCCGCTATTTCGAATACAAAACCTCGGCGGCTGGCTGTTGCAACAATGGTTTTTTCTACATCCCCACAACGCAAATTCAATGCCTGCTGGGCTTGTCCCGTCACACGCCAACCTGCTTGCGCATGCCAGGGGGAGTAGGGGTCTTTACTTTTTTCGGCACTCTTTGCAGCTTCTTTCCGGCTGCGTAAAAGTTCAGCCAACGCCGCACTCAACCACACTTCTAGCGGTAGCTCAGCGGGCGCTGGAAACAGAAAGGCTTGCTCTCGCTCGATCAACCCGGTATCCAGATTGGCCTCAGCAAAAGCCGGACAAGCGACGAGGCGGGAAAGAAAATCAACATTATTAGCCACACCGACAATTTCAACTTCGGCCAAGGCTTGCAGCATGCGTGCGCAAGCATGCGCTCGCGGCGCACTATCGCTATCGTCCCAGACAATCAGTTTGGCAATCATCGGATCATAGTGGGGCGTGATTTCATCCCCTGCCGCCACGCCAGCATCCATACGAACAAAGGGCGTTTCAGCAGGATAAGCAAAGTGAATCACACGGCCTGTCGAAGGCAGGAAGCCGGTTCCCGGATCTTCGGCGTAAATGCGTGCTTCAAGCGCATGGCCACGCAGCGTGATCTGCTCTTGCGCCAAAGGCAGCGTCTCACCAGCGCCGACTTTTAATTGCCATTCGACCAGATCCAACCCGGTAATCATTTCCGTCACCGGATGCTCGACTTGCAGCCGCGTATTCATTTCCATGAAGTAAAACTCACCGTCGGATGCGGCGCCCGGAACAATAAATTCCACCGTGCCCGCACCCACATAGCCTACGGCGCGTGCAGCGTTCACGGCCGCTTTGCCCATAGCCGCGCGACGCTCAGGCGTTAGCCCCGGGGCCGGGGCTTCTTCCAATACCTTCTGGTGGCGACGTTGCACCGAGCAATCCCGCTCGTACAAATACAGATAATTTCCATGACTATCGCCAAAAATCTGTACTTCAATATGCCGCGCGGGTTGCAAGTATTTTTCCAGTAGCACCTGTGCATCGCCAAAACTCGCGCTGGCCTCACGCTGACAAGATGCCAATGCATCCAGAAACCCGGCTTCTGCGGTCACCACCCGCATACCTTTGCCGCCACCGCCTGCCACCGCTTTTATGAGCACCGGATACCCAATTTTGTTTGCTTGCTGGCGCAAAAAATCCGGTGCCTGCTCATCCCCGTGATATCCCGGCGTCAGCGGGACATCAGCCTTTTCCATCAGTCGTTTAGCCGCTGACTTGGAACCCATGGCGCGAATAGCCGCCGCTGATGGACCGATAAACACCAACCCATGCTGCACACAGGCTTCTGCAAATGCTGCATTTTCAGAAAGAAAGCCATAGCCAGGATGAATGGCTTGCGCGCCACTTGCTTTAGCTGCATCAATTATTTTATTGATGGCCAAATACGATTCCGCAGGCGAGGCCGCGCCTATCCATAGCGCTTCATCTGCCATGCACACATGGCGGGCATGCTCATCTACCGTTGAATACACAGCAACCGTCTTGATGCCCATACGACGCGCCGTTTTGATGATCCGACATGCAATTTCGCCACGATTGGCAATAAGAAGCTTCGTGAACATCTGGTCAACCCCCTGCATTCATCAACGCCAGCCTCTGTTCAATGTCGACGACTGTCTCGGCAAACAACTCTGCCTTGACGGCGGGCGAAAAGAGAAAACCTTGGCCAAAATGACAGCCCATATCGCGCAGCATCTTGAAATGCACTTCAGTCTCGACGCCTTCTGCAATCACATCCAGCGTCAAGCTGGTTGCCATTGTGATGATCGCATTCACCAACGCCTTGTCATGACTGTCCTCAGCCAAATCGCGAATGAAGGATTTGTCAATTTTTACCGCATGCAGCGGGAATCGCTTGAGATACGACAATGAAGAATAACCGGTACCAAAATCATCCAGGTAAATACGCAGCCCTGCCGCGCCGAGTTCAGCCATCCACTCGAGCGCAGTGCCAATATTTCCCATCAATACCCCTTCGGTGATTTCAATGACTATTGCATCATTAGGCAATCCATGTCGCTTCAATGCTTCGAGAACAATCGAGGGTGTCAGTAAATTCGGAATCTGCAAAGCAGAAACATTGACAGAAACATACAGCGAATGCCCGGCAGACCGCCATTGGCTAACCACCTGGCAAGCATTTTCCAGCACCAGCAGACCTAGCTCGCCAATTACGCCAATCTCTTCTGCCAGAGGAATAAACACATCGGGGGATACCATGCCCCGCGTCGGATGTGCCCAGCGCATCAGCGCTTCTGCTCCAACCACTTCTCCTGTCACCAAATTGATAATCGGCTGAAATCCCAGATATAGCTCGCCTTCCCCGATCGCATGTTTTAAATCATCTTCGATCCGGCGACGATGCTCCACTGCAACAAGCATCGAAGGTTCAAAGAAATGATAAGTATGGCTGCCCGCAGTGCGCGCGCTCATCAGCGCCAGCTCAGCACTCCGCAGCAATTGATGCACATTCGTGCCATCTTGGGGATAAAAAGCCACACCTGCACTCGCGCGCAATGAAATTACCCTGGTCCCTTCAAGCGTCATCATCGCGTGTGATTGCTGTAGCAGGCTGAGAAACTGGTTCAAGCGCTGATCAACCGCGCTTTCAGGTGAGGCCCCATCGAACAAGATAACAAACTCATCTCCGCCACTTCGGGCAGGAATATCACCCGGCTGGATAAACTGCCGAATGCGTTCAGCCACAATACCCAGCACTTCGTCGCCCGCAGGCACCCCAAAGGATTCGTTGATTTGTTTAAAGCCATCCAGATTAAGCATCAACAACGCAAATGAAGTCTGCGCATGATCACGAGCGAGATGCTGGCCAATTGCCTCAAGCAAGCCCTGCCGATTGGCAAACCCGGTAAGCGCATCCAGACTCGCCAGCTGACGTGCATGCATCTCTTCTCGCTTACGGGCAGTCACATCTGTCATCGTACCCTGCAACGTGCCATCACCTGGCGCTGTCACTGCAATGTTTAACCAGCGCTCTTCCCCACGCCGACCCAGCAATAAAAAATCATCCGTCACAATTCGGCCGATGGTCTCCTGCTCTAGGGCGAGAACCAGCAATGACCGAATAAGGTCTGACCTGCTCCAGGCGGCATCAAACAAAGACAGGTTTTCTTGATTCACTGGCTTTGAACGCCATATAAGCGTAGCAAAGGCCTGATTGAATGAATCCAGATGGCCATCTCTATCCACCACGAAAATGCCGGACGCCGCACAGTCAAACAAGTTTTGATATTTTCTTTGGGCAACTTGCTGTTGTTGCTGCATTGCGCGTGCCTCTTCAAGCAACGTCATCTGCCGCCCCGTCAGGTCATTGATATCGCTGACCAGCCGACCGATTTCTGTTTTCTCATGCCCCTCAGGCACACGAATGCTGCTGCCCAGACCAGGTTCAATTTGATGCAGCCGGTCTGAAACTTTCTTGATCGGACGTATCACAAAAAAAACCATCACCGCAGCAACGGACAGAACAACGATAAGCATTTCTGCCAGGAGCAAATACAGCGTATCCAAGGTGCTCTGTTTTACCCGCGCTTCGATCTTCGGCCAATCCGCTTGCAGAATGATCTTGCCAATCGTTTCATTTTTATTGAATGGGGAAGCAAGCGACTGAGACAATGGTTTGTCCATGAGTTCCGGGGCGAATACTGTTGCGGAAGATCGTATTCCGTTTGCCAAAACCGTATCCCCGGCTATTATTGTCACCGACAAAATATCGCTGTTGCGCAACAAGCCCTGAATCACTTCGTCAGCAAGCTGATTATCGTTGGTAAAAGCAGCGATGCTGGCCGTGCTTTGCACCGTCTCCAGCACTTCGCTCAGCGAACGAATCGCCTGACGCTGCTCCCGTTCACGTAGTGATTGGCTGATAAGATAACTGGAAACACCACCCACCAAGAGCGCCATGAATAGAAAGGCCGCGATGCCCCTCGCAAGGATTCCATGCCACCAACGAGATACTTGCTTTTTCTTTAACACGGTATTTTTTGGGAAATCACGCGGATCACGCACAACGGATCAAAATGTAATCATCTCTCAAATTCGTAGAGAATAACGAATCGCTTATCCAGCTTGTCTCGTTCAATATAGGCCAGCACCCCAGGGCGACTCATTAGACGTGCAGCGACTTCATCATTCGATTTTACAGTGGCCGGCGGCCGTGTCTGTCCAGAAAAAACCAGCCGCGCCCAGTATGCATTGATCTCTGCAGGCGTCTTTTCTACCAGCCTCCAGTAAAACTCTTTTTTGGTTTCAGACGCCTCTCCCATATCCAAGGGTTCTGCTGGTAACCCGTTAGACAATCGACGATAGCGCCCAAGATAGATATTGACCACTTCTTCCTTGCTCAACGTGGGAACACCTGTTTTTGGACCAGTCACCACGACAAGATCTGCCCTGGCATGGCAAGGTGCTATCACGGACAAAAAAACAATGAACCAATAAGCGATGAAATTCAGCTTCATGGCATCAGAACACGAAATCGGACGTGATTGAAATGACATTAGTCCTGCCATTCCACCCAGGTTGTTCATCCCGCACAGGGAATACTGACAGGCTGTCTCCTCGTATGGCATCCCATTGCAGCTTAAAGGCCACGTTCGGCTTTACATCCCAACGCACTCCCAGAGTGTAAGTTCTCTGATCAGATCGGGTTGCCTCCATCACTGAAGAATAAATAGCATTCAAATCTGCAAAGGGAGGGATATTAGGCAAGCCGGCAGTTTGGTTCCTTCGCGAACTTTTCCATGCCGAAATACCTGCATACGGCGTTATTGCTCCACGACGATACCCAGCGAGAGCATATCCGGCACAAGAGTTTTGCAGCAAGCCAGCCTCATGCCGAATACAATTTGCCATCGCTTGCGCCTGGAAGTCATTGGCTTCATAGACCACGCCCAGCGAATAAAACCGGCTTGTCGTATCTTTGGTTGCCAAAGATTGCGCCGCAGAAAAAGCGCTGGGCCTATTCAGAAATGTGCCTGCCGCTTTGAGAAAATCAGGCAAAGGACTCACATCCAAATCATTCGAAAATTTGATTTGCGCGACATTCGCCCGCAACTGCAGTGGCCCCTGCCAGTAGTCCAGAACCACTCCGCCAACCTGCGAGCCACTGGTATTCCAGACGCTTTGTATATCGGCAGTTTTTTCATGTGTCGCCCCGATAAACACCTTAGCGCGAAGCACTCCCTCTCCGACAGGTTTACTAATACTCATATCGGCGCCATCAAAATGATGGAAAAACAACGGGCCAAAAAAATCACTGGACGGGCGTGCCGTCAGATAGGAGTAACCAACCAGTCGAGAATCAGCCAGCATCATGAAATCCGCGCCTATGCGGCCAGCACGCACAGCGATATCGGGGGTCATATCCCAGCGCGCAAATGCCCACATGATTTCGGGTGAGCGGCTTTCGTTGTATCTGAATCGACTAACCGCCTGGCCAACAAGCTCTAGCTCTTTGGTCATCTGCCAATTGATTTGCCCACCCAGAATACTATCTATCCGTGCCGACCAGCTTCCGTCGCTTAGTCCTTTGGGTTGAGATAAGTCCCTGACAAAATCCGCCTGATTAGAAGAAGATCGGGCAATGCCCAGCGTACCAAAGCCCCGAAATGACAGTTCCTCTGCCAATGTCCGAGCTTGTGTGTCCTCTGCCATTTCAGCTGCGGCCAAAACGGGTAAAGAGAAAATCAACGACACCAGAATCAATGTGTGCAACAAGAAGAAAGTCGGCAAGTGTTTTATTTTATCAATCATCAGAATGCAATTTTGTCCTCGATGAAGTATCGTTGCGCATTGCAATTGTATCGATAGCGTCATGATATTTTGTGCAAGTAACCAGCTTTTTAACCTCATAAGTAAGGCGCACCAATGGCAGCCCAGTCAGGAGTGCGTTTTTCCAAGAAGGCCTGAATGCCCTCACGACCTTCAGCGCTGGCACGCAGCCGCATGATACGCTGCGCTGTGTCTTCAATGAGATCTGGCGTAATGGGCTTGGCCGCAACTGCAGCGATCAATGATTTACATTCAGCCAATGCATCAGGCGCGTTCTTCAACAAATCCTCGACAATTTCCCCGACAGCTCTATCCAATGCAGCCGCATCTGCTACCAGTTCATGCACCAGACCCATGCGATAAGCTACCGCTGCTGAAAAGCGCTCGGCTGTGAGCATGTAGCGGCGCGCATGACGCTCGCCGATCGCGCTAATAACATACGGGCTAATAGTGGCCGGCACAATGCCAATGCGCACCTCCGGCAAAGAAAATTGCGCATCAAAAACCGCAACCACAATATCGCAACACGCTACCAGCCCTACACCACCCGCATAGGCCGGGCCTTGCACGCGGGCAATCGTCGGTTTGGGACATTGCGCCAAACAACGCAGCATCTCGGCCAGTGCGCGGGCATCACGTAAATTTTCCGCATCCGAGTAATTGGCCGCACGTCGCATCCAGTTCAGATCCGCCCCCGCGCAAAAACTTTTCCCGCTGCTAGACAGCACGATGACACGTACGGCCACATCCTGCGCCATCATTTCTATGGCCTGCGTTAGCCCGCTAATCAAAACATCGTCAAACGCGTTATGCCGCTCCGGGCAGTTCAGCGTAATGATGCCAACACCAGCATCTATTTCTGTCAGAATAATTTGCTGCATCGTTTTATATTCCGCGTCGTTTTAGACTCATAGGTTGGCTCGTTGCTAATTGACTGTTTATACCCGCAGGCTACATCCGAAAAATACCAAATTGCGTGGGCTGAATTGGCGCGTTAAGCGCAGCAGACAGACCCAACGCCAAAACCTGCCGGGATTGCGTTGGGTCAATCACACCATCGTCCCACAAGCGCGCAGTGGCGTAATACGGATGTCCTTGAGCTTCATATTGCGCCCGAATCGGCTCTTTGAAAGCCATTTCTTCTGCCACACTCCAGGATTTTCCTGCGGCATCGAACCCATCGCGCTTGATCGTCGCCAAGACGGACGCCGCCTGCTCGCCACCCATCACGCTAATGCGCGCATTGGGCCACATCCACAGCATGCGGGGAGAAAAAGCGCGGCCACACATACCGTAATTACCCGCGCCAAATGAGCCACCAATAATCATAGTAAATTTTGGCACCTGCGCATTAGACACGGCCATGACCAATTTTGCGCCATCTTTGGCAATGCCGCCGTTTTCATATTTTCGTCCAACCATAAATCCGGTGATGTTCTGCAAAAATACTATCGGAATACCCCGTTGAGCACACAGCTCGATGAAATGCGCACCCTTCAGCGCCGACTCCGAAAACAAAATGCCGTTATTGGCCACAATGCCAATCGGGTAACCGTGCAAGCGGGCAAAGCCCGTGACGAGCGTTGTGCCATAGCGTGCTTTGAATTCATCAAAGCGTGAGCCATCCACCAGCCGGGCAATGACTTCACGTACGTCATATGGTTTTTTGGTGTCCGCCGGAATCACCCCGAGCAATTCAGCCGGGTCGTACAGTGGTTCTTCCGGTGTTGCCAAATCAAGCGTCACCGGTTTTTGCCAATTCAGATTACCCACGATTCCGCGCGCAATCGACAGCGCATGGTGATCACTGTCTGCCAGATGATCACACACGCCAGAGACGCGCGTATGGACATCTCCGCCACCCAAATCCTCAATACTCACGACCTCGCCCGTGGCGGCTTTCACCAGTGGCGGGCCGCCCAGAAAAATCGTGCCCTGATTTTTAACAATGATGCTTTCATCACTCATCGCCGGCACATACGCGCCACCGGCCGTGCACGAACCCATGACCACGGCGATTTGTGGAATACCCGCTGCACTCATGGTGGCCTGATTGAAAAAAATGCGACCGAAGTGATCACGATCCGGAAACACATCATCTTGAGCAGGCAAAAAAGCACCGCCTGAATCGACCAGATAAATACAGGGCAACCGATTTTGCTGGGCAATTTCTTGCGCCCGCAAATGTTTCTTTACCGTCAGCGGATAGTAGGTTCCGCCTTTGACGGTAGCATCATTCGCCACGATCATGCACTCTACGCCACGCACGCGGCCAATACCGGTGATTACTCCAGCAGACGGCACGTTGTTCAAACTGGCATTCCCTTGATTTTCACCGTACATGCCATACGCCGCGAGAGTGGAAAATTCAAGAAACGCTGATCCCGGATCAAGCAGTGCGTCAATACGCTCTCGCGGCAAGAGCTTGCCACGTGCAAGATGTTTGACGCGGGCTTGTTCAGAACCGCCCCGTATCACCAGCGCCGACTTTTCGTGCAGGTCATCGGTCAAAGCGCGCATGGCGGAGACATTCGCCTTGAATTCATCACTGCGAGTATGTACAGCTGATTGAATAACAGACACTAAAAACCCCCTGTGGCAAGCCACTTCTCAAGTTGTGGCAACCGATCGACGCCCCAGAATGGCTCATCATTCACCATGAAAAAAGGCGCCCCAAACATGCCCTTAAGAATCGCTGCATCGGTTTCACTTTTCAGCCGCGCCTTGACTTCAGGCTGTGCCACGGCAAGCGACAAAGCATCGGCATCAAGACCCAGAGAGGCTGCCACATCACACACCACCGCCAAAGCAGAAATATCCCGGTCATGCACAAACAGCGCACGAAATATTGCCCGGGCAAAGTCGTGCGCCATGGCGATATCATGGTCGCACAGCCAGTAATACGCCCGGGCAGCTACTTGTGTGGGCAGTGGAAATTTAGCTGGCATGGTGAAGGGCAGGTCAAAAAACCGCGCAGACCGCGCAAAATCGCGCACGCTATAGTCGCCTTTGATTGGCATGTTCACTAACGGCACGGCGTTGGTTATCTGAAATATTGCGCCAAGCAAAACCGGATGCCAATGCACGATGCGCTGATGGCTGGCTGCCAGTGCGTCTATTTTTTCTGCCGCCAAATAAGAATAGGGCGATGAAAAATCAAACCAGAATTCAATGGCGGATTTATTTGCCGTATCAGCGCCTAAAAGCATTTTTTTAGCTCACCGCGTTTCATTAAACAGCTCGCGGCCTATGAGGGCTCGACGAATTTCCGATGTGCCTGCGCCAATTTCATAGAGCTTGGCGTCCCGCCACAAGCGACCCGCCGGATAGTCGTTGATATAGCCATTCCCACCAAGCGTCTGAATTGCTTCACCGGCCATCCAGGTAGCTTTTTCTGCGGCATACAAAATGGCTCCAGCGGCCTCCTTGCGCAGCGCCCTTGTCTGCGACGGCGAACCGCTTGCCGGATGACCCGGATAGCCGGCTTTGTCGCACATGCGGCCTACCGCATACACATACGCGCGCGTCGCTTGCCAGGTAGTGTACATATCAGCCAACTTGCCCTGCATCAACTGAAATTCGCCGATGGGCTGGTTGAACTGTTTACGCTCATGCAGGTAAGGCAACACCACATCCATGCATGCCGCCATGATGCCCAGGGGGCCACCCGAGAGCACCGCACGCTCATAATCCAGCCCGCTCATCAACACTTTGACGCCCTCGCCCACTTGCCCCAGCACATTCTCGGCAGGCACTTCACAATTGTCAAAAAACAACGGGAAGGTGTTTGAACCACGCATGCCCAACTTATCCAGATGCGGCCCGGCACTAAATCCGACAAAGCCTTTTTCGATAATGAAAGCGGTCATGCCCTTAGCGCCAGCCGATGGATCTGTTTTGGCATAAACAATCAGCACATCGGCGTCGCCCCCATTGGTGATCCACATTTTCGAGCCATTGAGCACATAGCGGTCGCCTTTTTTGTCTGCCCGCAAGGTCATGGAAACCACGTCAGAACCGGCATTCGGCTCCGACATTGCCAAAGCACCTACATGTTCGCCAGAAATCAGGCGGGGCAGAAAGGTTTTTTTCTGCGCTTCAGTGCCATTACGCCGCAGCTGATTCACGCATAGATTCGAGTGCGCGCCATAAGATAGCCCGACCGATGCCGAAGCGCGGGAGATTTCCTCCATCGCCACGATATGCGCCAGATATCCCATCGCCGTGCCACCATAAGCCTCTTCCACGCTGAGACCCAGCAAACCCATATTGCCCAGCTTGCGCCAGACATCCACAGGGAAAAGATTGTCTCTATCTATCTGCGCGGCTCGTGGCGCAATCTCTTTTTTGGCAAACTGACACACGGCATCACGCAGTGCGTCAATATCTTCACCGAGATTAAAATCCAGTCCTATCATTGTTGCGGTTCCCTGTATTTGTCTTCTTATTGGTCTTTGTTTGCCAATCCCGGCCGTTTGTTAACTCGTGCAATAAAAATCCACTAACATGGCGCACATGCTTATCTCCCAATAAAACAAGGGCCACTCGATAGCCTCATCGACGTTTTTTGATTTTAATCACTATATCAGGGCAACAAGCCGAAGAAAGAATTTTTCATGAATGCACCGCTGATTTATTCCCATGACACTTCGCCCGCCACCGGGTCCACGACGCCAATTATGCCGGGCATTGAATGGATTTGCATGCCGTTGCCTTTTGCCTTGAACCATATCAACTTATGGTTGCTCGCTGAAGAAGCAGGCTATGCAACCATCGACACCGGCATTGCGACGCCTGAGGTGCGTGAAGCGTGGAACACCATTTTGGCAGACCGTAAACTTACCCGCGCCATCGTTACCCATCTACATCCCGATCATGTGGGCATGGCCCGCTGGCTAGAACAAGAAAAAGGAGCGCCTCTCTGGATGTCGCAGGGAGATTACCTCACTGCGACATTAATTAACGCTGGCATCAGTCCCTTTTCAACGACGGATCTGATCAATTTTTTTATTCGCCATGGATTAAGTCAAGCCCTGGTCTCAGCTTTCGAGAAACGTGGTAATCAATACAAAAATGGCGTGCCTTCGTTACCAAACAGCTACCGCCAACTGTTTCCCGATGATGTTCTGCGCATTGGCCCACATGACTGGCGTACCATCGTGGGCTATGGTCACGCGGCCGAACACATGAGCCTGTACTGCGATGAGCTGCACGTGCTGATTTCTGGCGACATGTTGCTGCCGCGCATTTCAACCAACATCTCAGTACACCCGGCGAACCCTTACGGCAACCCGTTGAAGCTGTTTCTTGATTCCATTGATCGCTTTCTTGAGTTGCCACCCGACACCCTGGTGCTGCCTTCCCATGGCAGACCTTTTCGCGGACTGCACGGCCGTGTCGCGCAGCTGCATGCACATCATGCGGAACGTTGCGAGATTGTGCTAAAAACCTGTCAAGGCAAAGCGCTTAACGCCGCCGAAATAATTCCTGCTCTGTTCGATCGCGAATTCAGCGACCCGCATCAAACCATGTTTGCCATGGGTGAAGCCATCGCTCATTTGAACTATCTTGTGCATGCAGGAAAAATGCAGCGTCTGGAAAACCCCGAGTTCATTCGCTTTATCAGCTAGGAGAAACCATGCCGAACCAAGAATCCAGTCAAGCACCACAAAACAACCTGCCCGACTCGCAGAGCCTTGCCAAAACCTATGCGGAAGTCGCTTTACGAGCGACCAAACTGATTACAGAGCATATGCAACGCCAGATACAAAAAGGCATCATCCCGCCAGCAGACGACTTAGGTGTTTTGCAAGCCTTTACGAACATGTTCTCCAAAGTGCTCGCCAACCCGCACAAACTGGCGCAAGCGCAAATGAAGCTGGCTTGGGATTATTTCTCCCTGTGGCAGCACGCAATGCTGCGCGCTATGGGTACTGACACAGCACCTTTGTCGCCTTCGCCAAAAGGTGATAACCGCTTCAAGGATGCCCAGTGGGAAGACAGCTTTTTATTTGACTTCATCAAGCAAAGCTATCTGGTCACCGCTCGCCACATTTACGATGCGGTCAGCGATGTTGATGGAATGAATACCAATGAACAGCAGAAGGTGAACTTTTTCACGCACCAGTTTGTTGATGCCCTCTCGCCCTCCAACTTCGCCATGACCAACCCTGCAGTTGTTCGAGAAACCATGGACACCCATGGCCAGAACCTGCTGAACGGGTTTAACAATCTGCTGCGCGATCTCGAAGCAGGTGATGGTCAATTGCGCATAAAAATGGCCGACCCGGACGCCTTTACGCTGGGCAAGAATGTCGGTGCCACGCCGGGTAAAGTCGTTTTTCAAAACGAGCTGATTCAGCTCTTGCAGTTCACGCCAACAACCAACGATCAATTCAAGCGTCCGCTACTGATCATCCCCCCCTGGATCAACAAGTATTACATCCTGGATCTGCGCCCTGCCAATTCATTTATTAAATGGGCCACCGATCAGGGACATTCGGTATTTGTGATTTCCTGGGTCAATCCGGATGAGCGGCTTTCCCAAAAAAGCTTTGCCGATTACCTTGCCGAAGGCTCGCTCGCTGCGATTGATGCCGTATGCAAACAAACAGGCGAAAAAGAAATCAACTTGATTGGGTATTGCCTAGGCGGCACACTACTGGCTTCCACCATGGCCTACATGGCCGCCAAAAATGACCCGCGCATTGCTTCTGCCACCTTTTTTGTCACTATGCTGGATTTTTCACAGCCGGGCGACCTAGGCGTGTTCATTGACGACAATCAAGTCACCACGCTGGAGAAAAAAATGCAAGAGCGCGGCTATCTGGATGGCAGCGAAATGGCCAGCGCTTTTAACATGCTGCGCTCTAACGATTTAATCTGGTCATTTGTCGTTAATAACTACCTGATGGGCAAAGCTCCCTTCCCCTTTGATCTTCTCTATTGGAATTCGGATTCCACGCGCATGCCCGCAAAGATGCATAGTGAATATCTACGCCACATGTATCTGCAAAACCTGCTCAGGGAACCAGGGGGTATCACGCTACTTGATACGCCAATTGACCTGGCAAAAGTCACCACGCCCAGTTATTTTATTTCCACCATTGACGACCATATCGCGCCCTGGAAAAGCACCTACCTGGGCACAGCCTTATTCAGTGGCCCGGTACGTTTCGTGCTCGGCGGCTCCGGACATATTGCCGGCATCGTCAACCCACCAAGTGCCGGAAAGTACGGCTACTGGACGCATGAAGAAAACCCCGGAGAAAAACGCGGCCGCAAGAAAAAAACCTTGCCAGAAAATGCAGATGATTGGCTAAGTATGGCCAAAAACCATGAAGGTTCATGGTGGACCGACTGGCAAACCTGGATTACGCAATTGAACAGTGAACGCGTACCTGCCCGCGACCCGGCCAAAGGCAAGCTCAAGGTGCTGGACGATGCGCCCGGCACTTATGCCAAGTTGCGTCTCGACGTCCAAAAGAAAGAATAATCCATTCGCGTGATTTTTGATTTATCCGGACAAGCCGCTGTCTCATGCGCAAACCAGCCCATATCCAGCACTACTCGCACGGGGTTGCGAGTAGTGCTGGATACCAACGTATTGGTCTCGTTGTACGTGTTTGCCGATAGCCGCTTTGCCCTGCTGCGCGACTGTATTGAAAACGGGCACTGGTGCGCTATCAGCAGCGACACTTGCCTGGCTGAATTCGAGCGAGTGCTGGCTTATCCGCAGTTTGGCCTGACGTGTGCCGCGCAACAGGCGGCATACAATCACTATGTCCAGTGCGTCACACGCGTGTCAGCGCTGCCTGAAGTCAACAGAGTAACCAGCACATCGAGTTTGCCGCATTGCCAAGATCCTGATGATCAAAAATTTCTCGAAGCAGCACGGGATGGTTCAGCCGATTGGCTGGTGACCAGCGACAAAGCGCTGCTGGTGCTGGCACGGCGGGATCGTCTGCGCAACCTGTTTCAAATACTCACCCCCGAAGCGGCACTTGTCGCCCTTCAAGCAGCCTGAAAGAGCACGCTAAAAGTAGGCGCGAATGAAGCAACGCGCTGCAAGGTGGTCGAGCAAAAAACTCTCGGCTTTGCAGGCATGAGCTTTGGCTTTGCATTTCCTTCTGTCACAATTTCCTTTGGTCACATTTTTCGGTCAGATTGCGCTTCGCGGGCATGTCTCCTCGCCGTAGCGGCTCACGAGACGGCGACTCGTTATAAAAATCGGCTCAGAAAATGCTGGCTGGCGCGATCAAGCTTAGTACGATCGCGAATCAAAAATTGCAAGCCGTGGCTATCA
>JAUSMB010000005.1 GCA_030645365.1 Rugosibacter sp. | reverse complement strand
CACCGGGCAGGGCTTCGAGCGCGGCGCGGTCGTGCGGCACTTCGCCGCCGTGGCGTTCAAGCAATAGCTGGGTGAGCGCGGCAACATTTTTGGCTTTGGTTGGATACAGGCCGATGGTCTGAATGTAATCGGCAAGCTGCTCGACGCTGAGCCTCGCCATCGCCTGCGGCGTGGGGCAGGCGTTAAACAACGGGCCGGTGGCGCGGTTCACGCCCTTGTCGGTGGCCTGCGCGGAGAGTACGACGGCGACCAGCAACTGGTAGGGCGTGGCGTAGTTGAGCTCGGTTTTCGGCGCGGGATCAAGCGCTGCCAGGCGCGTGAAAAACTCGCGGGCTTTGGCAGGTGTCATGCGGTAAACGGGGGCATGTTTTCAGCGGGTTTATCCCCCGGATGTTCAGCTTGTTTGAGCTGATTCAACCGCCGCTGATTCGCCCGCGCTTCACTCCAGTTGCGCCCGGCAATCAGTAGGCCCAGCGTAAAGAATGCGCCCGGCGGCAGCATCATGATCAGAAAGCCGGGGTAATCGAGAGGCAATACCTGGATGCCGGAGAGCGCAGGGAAAATCATCTCGATGCCGGAGAACAGCGTGCCCTGACCGATCAGTTCGCGCAGGCCGCCGATCAGCGCGATAACCCACAGAAAGCCGACGCCCATCATCACGCCATCCAGCGTGGCAGCGGCCAGCCCGTTCTTGGCGGCGAAGGCCTCGACGCGCGCCAGCACGATGCAGTTGGTGACAATCAACGGAATGAAAATGCCGAGCACGAGATACAGGTCGTGCAAAAAGGCGTTGAAGGATAAATCGACCACCGTGACCAGCGCAGCGATGATGAGCACAAACACCGGAATCCGGATTTCATAAGGGATCAGGGCGCGCAGGCTGGCCACGGCAAAATTGGCCAGCAGCATGACGAGGATGGTCGCCAGGCCGAGGCTGACGGCATTCACCAGCGAGGTGCTGATGGCCAGCAAGGGGCACAGGCCGAGCAGTTGCACCAGCAGCGGGTTTTGTTTCCAGAAGCCGTTTTTGGTGATGTCATTAAAAGCACTCATGGCTTACTCCTGATAAAGGCTGTTTGCGGGCAGAGCAAACAGTTTGTCGTGATTTTTGTTTACCCAGGCCAGGGCGCGGCCGCTGGCGTTGGTGACGGCGCGTGCCGAAATGGTGGCGCCGGCCATCTGGTCGAAATGGCCACCATCTTTTTTCACGTGCCATTGTTCCGGCGGCACGCTGTCAAATCCGATGTTGGAAAATTGCGTGATCCATGGCCGCACCTTGTTGCGGTCTTTTTTCGGGTCGATGTAATCGCCCAGCCCCGGCGTTTCTTTATGTTGTGTGACACGCAGGGCGAGGAGTTGCCCTGTGCTGGAGACTGCCAGCAGCAGGCCGATTTTTCCGGAATAGCCATCCGTCGCGATGGCTTCAAAAACCAGCGCGACGGGTTGCCCGTTTTTGCGCGCGCGATACAAGCGAGTATTTTCGCCGGTGTCCAAAGCGCTGGTTGGCGGCAGGGTGATGGCGTCATTCAGCAAGTCGTTGTCGTAAAAAGTCGGCGCTAGCACCACGGCGAGCAGGCGCAGTTTCTCGGCCTCTGCGCTGGCCGCGACGCGCGGCGCCGTGAGGTAATAGGCGCTGGCCATCAGCGCGGTGAACACCAGCGTGAAAGCGAGCAGGATGGCGGCCGTGCGCAGCGCGATGTACAACGCACTGCGCCGGGGCGGCATGTTTTCTACGGCGTCGGACGATTCATCCATGGTGATTGCTGCCGTTTTTCTTGTGCCCAAAAACCCGTGGCTGGGTGGCCATGTCGATCAGCGGCACGGCAATGTTCATCAATAACACGGCAAAAGCAATGCCATCCGGATAGGCGCCAAAGCTGCGGATAATCCACGTGAGTAGCGCCACGCCTGCGGCAAAAATGAGTTTGCCATAAGGCGTGGTGGCGGCAGATACGGGGTCGGTGACGATGAAGAAAGCCGCCAGCATCGCCCCGCCGCCGAACAGATGAAACAATGGCCCGGCGAATTCACTCGGGTTAATCGTGCTGGCCAGACCGGCGAGCAGAAACAAGGTGGCGAGAAAAGCCGTGGGCAGATGCCAGGTGATGATGCGCTGCTGCACCAGCCACAGCCCGCCGACGAGATGGCCTGCGGCAACCCACTCCCAGCCACGGCCTGCCATCAGGCCGATGGCGGGGTTGTGCGCGAGGGCGCTGGCGACGGTAACCGTTGTTGCATTCGTGCTGTGCAAGGCCGTGCGCAACGCATCCAGCGGCGTGGCCATGGTCAGCGCATCCAGCGTCTGGTTTGCATGCAGGCCGAAAATGATCTGCCATTGTGTGGCGAAGTCGATGGCATCGGTACCCGGCCAGCGCGACATGAATTGCGGATAGGCCACGATCATCAACGCAAAGGCAACCATCGCCGGGTTGAACGGGTTTTGCCCAAGGCCGCCATACAGATGCTTGGCCACAATGATGGCGATCAACGTCGCCAGCACCACCAGCCACCACGGCGCGAGTGGCGGAAATGACAAAGCAATCAGCCAGGCGGTGACCAGCGCCGAGCCATCGGTCAGGAAGATCGCCAGCGGCTTGCCGCGCAGGTGTAGCACCAGCGCCTCGGCGGCGAGCGCGGTGAGTGAGGCGAGCACGATCTGCAGCACAATTGCCGCGCCAAAAAACCAGACATAGGCGGCGATGCCGGGCAGCAAGGCGAGCAGCACGCGGAGCATGACGGATTGCACGCTGGCAGCTTGGCGCAGATAGGGTGAGTTGTTCATGTGGCGTGAATGTTAGTCATCCGGCGGCAGATGCGGGTGAGCCTGTGCGCGGATTTGGGCGCGGCGCGCTTCGATGGCGGCAATTTCGGCTTGCTGTTCCGGCGTCAGGTTCGTCGTATTTGCCGGCTGCACCTGTTGCGCGCGGGCGCGTTCGAGCGCGGCGGCAATCAGCGCGGCTTGTGGCGAAGGCGTTTGGGCAGGTTCGGTCGCCGGTGTGGTGGCTGATTTGGCCACTGGTGCGGCGGCTGGTGTGGCGTCAGATGTGGCGTCTGATGCCACGGCCAATGCGTTGGTGGCCGCCGCGCGGCCGGCTGCTGTCCTCGCGGCGAGGCGCGCGGCTTTTTCCTGCGCTTCGCGCGCTTCACGAAGCTGGCGGAATTCATATTGCTCGCGCGCCTGGTCGGCTGCTGCCTTTTCGCTTTCGTTCGCCCAGATTTCGCTTTTGGCGAAGCGGTAATAATCCACCAGCGGAATGTGTGACGGGCAGACGTAGGAACAGCAACCGCACTCGATGCAATCGAAGAGGTGGTATTCCTGCGCCTTGCCGAAAATTTTTGCGCGCGAGAACCAGTACAACTCGAACGGCTGCAAATCCGCCGGGCAGGCTGTTGCGCATTCGCCGCAGCGGATGCAGGGCATTTCCGGCGGCGGTGGCGGAAATAGTTTTTTTGACCCGGCCAGAATGCAGTTGGTGGCTTTGACCACTGGCACATCCTTGCTCGGCAGGCTTACGCCCATCATTGGCCCGCCCATGATCAGGCGGTCGGTGTCAGGCAAAGGCTGGCTTTGGGTGAGCAGTGCTTCCATCGATGTGCCAAGCAGCACTTCGTAATTGCGCGGCGCGGCAACATTGCCGGCGACGGTGACAATGCGTGAAATCAGCGGCTGGCCGAGATTGATCGCTTCATGAATCGCATGGGCGGTGCCGACGTTGAAACATTGCACGCCGTAATCGGTGGAGCGCTTGCCGTGCGGCACTTCGATGCCGGTCAAAACGCGGATGAGTTGCTTGGCGCCGCCCGCCGGATAACGCGTGGGCACGGCAACCACGGCCATGTCTTGATGTCCGCCCGCCTGCACCGCCGCTGTCATGGCGGCGACCGCTTGCGGTTTGTTGTCTTCGATGCCGACCAGCACGCGCCCTGCGGCGAGCAGGTCGCGCAGGATGACCACGCCCTGGATGATGGCCTCGGCGCGTTCGCGCATCAGCAGGTCGTCGCAGGTGATAAACGGTTCGCATTCGGCGCCGTTGATGATCAGCGTATCGAGCTTGTCCCCTTTGCCGGGAGACATTTTCAGGTGTGTCGGAAACACCGCGCCACCGAGGCCGACGACACCCGCATCGCGCAGGTAATCGCGGGTTTCTGCGGCAGTGTGGCTGCGGTAGTCGAAGGATTGGCGGGCTATCCATTCGTCGCGGCCATCGGCTTTGATGACGACGCACAAGGCAGAGAGCCCCGACGGATGCGGCATGCGGCGCATCTCGACGGCAACCACGTGGCCGGATGTCGAGGCATGGATGGCAGAAGACATGTCACCATCGGCTGCGCCGATACGCTGCCCCTTGAGCACGCGGTCGCCCGCGCTGACCAGCGGACGCGGTGTGCCGCCGATGCTTTGGTGCAAGGGAATCACCAGAAAGGTCGGCGCTGGTGACACGGCGATAGGTGATTGCGTCGAGGCCTCTTTGTGATAATCCGGTGTCACCCCGCCATTGAAATCAAACAGCTGCATGGTCAATGTGTGGTGACGGGTTTGATGGCCACGACCGGATATTTCCATTTCCACGTGGTGATGTTTTCCGCAACCGGCACCATATCAATGCAATCGACCGGGCAGACCGGCACGCAGAGCTCACAACCGGTGCATTGGACGGCGATCACCGTATGCATTTGTTTGGCAGCGCCCACGATCGCATCGACCGGGCAGGCCTGGATGCACAGCGTGCAGCCGATGCAGCGCTGCTCGTCGATGACGGCGAGCGCCTTGGGTTTTTCCACGCCATGCTCGGCGGAGAGCGGCTTGTATTCACGCCCCAACAAATCAGCCAGCTTGCGTATGCCTTCATCACCGCCCGGCGGGCACTGGTTGATGTCCGCTTCGCCTTTGGCCATGGCGGCAGCATAAGGCTTGCAGCCGGGAAAACCGCACTGGCCGCACTGCGTTTGCGGCAGGATCGCGTCGATTTTTTCAGTCAGCGGGTCGCCTTCCACGCGAAACTTGACCGCCGCGAACCCCAGCACTGCGCCGAGAACGACAGCGCCTAGCGCCATGACCAGAAGCGCGGCGAGCATTATTTGTATTTGTCCAGACCGGCGAAGCCCATGAAGGCCAGGCTCATCAGGCCGGCGGTAATCATCGCGATGGCCGTGCCGCGAAAATGCACCGGTACATCCGCGCCTTCGAGCCGTTCGCGGATGCCGGCGAACAAAATCATGGCCAGCGTAAAGCCAACCGCGCCGCCAAAACCAAACAACAGCGATTCCACCAGATTGTGCTGCATGCCGATATTCAGCAGCGGCACACCCAGCACCGCGCAATTGGTGGTGATCAGCGGCAGGTAGATGCCCAGCACCTGATGCAGCATGGGGCTGGTTTTCTGGATCACCAGCTCGGTGAGCTGGACAATCGCCGCGATGGTGACGATGAAAGACAGTGTGCGCAGATACTCAAGCTGATTCGGCATCAGCAGCCAGCGATCAATCAGGTAGCTCGTGCCGCACGCCATGGTGAGCACGAACGTGGTGGCCGCGCCCATGCCAATCGCCGTCTCCAGCTTCTTCGATACGCCCATGAACGGGCACAAACCGAGGATGCGGACGAAGACAACGTTATTGACAAGAACAGCGCCGAGTACGATGAAGATATAGCTAGTCATGACGCAAGCAAACCACGTAGTTGTCCTGTAAGTGCATAGAGGCTCGATTATCCTGCTTTTGCAGGCGGTTCGGCAATGGCGGCAAAGGCGTTAAATATCCGGCGGGTAGTCTTTTGTGGCAGCAATACATTCTTTCACGAGTGCCGGGCCATGGTAAATCAGGCCGCTATAGACCTGAACCAGGGCTGCGCCAGCATCTAGCTTGGCGCCCGCCCGTGCCCCCGTCGTCACACCGCCTGCGGCAATGATGGGGATTTCCCCTCCTAGCGCGTGTGCAAGGGCGCGAACAATGGCCGTGGATTTTTCAAACAAGGGGCTGCCTGATAAGCCGCCCGCCTCAGCGGCAAAGGGGGATGTTTCAACCCCCTCACGGCCGAGTGTGGTGTTGGTTGCAATAACCGCATCAATGCGATGGCGACGCAACACGTCAGCAATCCCGGTGATTTGGCTGGTATCAAGATCAGGTGCGATTTTTAGTGCCAAGGGAACAAAGCGCCCGTGACGATCAGCAAGCAGGGTTTGTCGTTGTTTTAAGCTGCCCAGCAGGATATTCAGCTCGGATTGACCTTGTAACTGACGCAGATTTTGAGTATTCGGTGAGGAAATGTTGATCGCTACATAACTGGCCTGTGTATAAGCTTTATCCAGGCCGATAAGATAATCGTCCACTGCGCGTTCTATTGGCGTGTCGAAGTTTTTGCCAATATTGATACCGAGAATGCCTTTGTATCGCACATGCTTTAGCTTAGCCAACAAAGCATCTATTCCTGCATTATTAAATCCCATGCGGTTGATGATGGCTTCCTGGGGGGTCAGGCGAAACATCCGGGGCGCAGGGTTTCCTGGCTGTGGTCGGGGTGTCACTGTGCCTACTTCGAGAAACCCAAAGCCGAGACGGCTTAGCGCATCCACTGCGATGCCATTTTTGTCCAGCCCTGCGGCCAGTCCAATTCGATTAGGAAAGTGCAGGCCCATGACTTCGATGGATTGAGACGTATGCCGCAGGGGCCGTGGCAGACCCAGTTGATCTAGCGATGCAATGCCATGCAATGTCAATTCGTGCGCCCGCTCAGCGTCAAAGGTAAAAAGAAGAGGACGCAATAAAGGATAAAGGTTCATTTAGTTCTATCTGTCTGCATATATATAGTGGCAGGATTGTAATTCGTACCCGCAAAATAAATCGTTAAAGAAAAGTTCAAAAACGCTTTACAAGGATCAAAAGTGCACCTATAATCTCGCCTCTCGGCTGCTTGTAGAGAAGCCTGCAAGTCCTGATGTGACAAGAGTTCGCAACGGGATAGGCAAGGATCTTTAAAAACCAAACAACCGATAGGTGTAGGTGCTTGCTGAGCTGGTGGTGGTAGCAAGCGGTCAGGCTAAATCGAAGGTCTGGCGGCAGGTC
>JAUSMB010000072.1 GCA_030645365.1 Rugosibacter sp. | reverse complement strand
AGCGCGAATTTCGTAGCGCGTAAGATTGCCGCCCGATGTCAAACCGCCCAGCGAGGCCAGTTTTTGCTGTGCGCTGTGCAAAGCGATCTCCGCCTCCTGCATGGCGTTACGCGCTTGCAGGTAATCCTGTTCAGCCGATATTTTTTCCTCCCACAATGTTTTCTCGCGCTCGAAAGTGGTGCGCGCGAGCACTAGGCGTTTTTGTGCGGCAAGTAGTTCGCTGCGCAGGTCCGCTAGTGCAGGGCTGGAAATCACCGCGAGCACCTGGCCCTTGCGCACCCGGTCACCCGCATTCGCATTTGCCGATTCGACGACGCCCGCCAAGCGGGGCACGACGTGCACCAGACGATCCTCGTTGAAGCGAATTTCACCAATCATCTGCAAGACGCTCTTGATGCGTGTCGGCCCTGCGGTTAGCAGTTCGATACCGTTCTGTTCGGCCTGCTGGTCGGTCATGGTGACACGAGCCTCAATTTGCTCATAAGAGAAACGATAAGCCTTATTATTAAATTGCGCTGCGATCGCCACCTTGAAGGAATGCGGTTCTTCAACCACTGCGTTACCTTTAAGGTAATCTTTTTCTTGTTTTAACGTGAACACCTGTGGTGCTCGACCGAGGCGATCGAGCGTGATGCTGACTTTGCTTGCCGCAGGGTCGAATGGCTTGCCATCTTTGTAGGTGTAAACACGAAACTCCGGTTCTACGCCTTGTTCGAAGATGGTGATTTCAGTCCCGTAGCCGTCTTGTGTAAACAGCTTTCCGCCGTGCGGGCCTTTTTGTGGTGTCCCCGGTGATGCCTCAACTGCTTGTGCATGAGCGGGATCGAACCCTTCGCCGGCTGGCTGATGTTTGTCTGTGCCAAGGATCAGCCAGGCAAGCACAACGCCGATAACCATAACGCTCGCAATGGAAAGCATTTGCTTCTTGTTTAGATTGAGTTTCATGTTGAATTCCTACGGTTTGGCAGAAGCTGACGCCAGGGTTGAATCAGGCGATGCATCACCCAGAATGCGTTCGATCTCAGCAGCGGATTGATGCGCTACTGACAAAGTGCGCAAATACTGGGACTTAGCCTGGAATAAAGTGCGCTGAGCATCCAGCACTTCGAGAAAACTGAATTTGCCTAGTTCAAAGCCTCGGGTCGCAGCATCAAAGGCACTTTGCGCACCCGGCAAAATATCCCGTTGCAGCAAGGCCACCTCTTGGTGCGCGGTACTCAGACGTTCGTGGGCTTGCGCGAGCTCATTGACTAAACGTACTTCGGCGGCGGACAGTTCATCCCGCGCCTTGTCGGTACGGCGTAACGCTTCTAGCAAGTTACCTTGATTTCGATTGAAAATCGGAAGCGGAATCGAAACGCCAAGAATTGCCTTATTTTGGCCCAACTCTTCGCTGCGTTTGGCACCCAGGCTGACAGTCAGATTTGGAATGCGCTGACTGCGTTCAACCTCCGCTAATGCTAGCCGATGATCAACTTCCATTCTGGCGCGCAGCAAACTGGGCGCGGTAGCCAGACGGCTGTTCAGATCGTCCAAGGCAAGTAACGGCGGCAAGACGTCCAGGCTGCCCTCGGCGCGTTCGAAACGAGGCCCCGGATTGCCCCACTGACTAGCAAGGCGCTTGCGTGCACTTGCCAGCTCGCTGCCAGCCATTGCCAGTTCAACACGCCCGCCCGCTTCGGCTACGCGCGCCTTCGTTTCTTCGACTGGAGATACCTTGCCCGCCATGACCCGCCGTGAAGCGGCAGTCGTTGCGCGCTGCGCGAGCTCGACCGATACACTAGCCAGTTGCCAACGCTCCTGTGCGGCAAGTACATTAAAGAATGCCACCATCACGGCTGCGCGTATTTCCGCCCGCTTGACATCCAGTTCCGCTGCGGCCGCATCGCGACGCCGTTCGGCAACGTCGATCCGGGCCGCACGTTTACCGCCGAGCTCAATGGGCTGATTGAATTGCAACGTGGTTTCCCGCGTTGCCCTGCGCGTATCCTCAATGAGGGTCGAAATTTCCGGGTTCGGGCGTACTTGTGCCTGAATGATCGTGGCTTTGACTGCCTCCAACTCATGGCCTGCTGCCGATAAATCTGGGTTGGCGCCCAACGCCAGCTCTAGTGCTGCCTTCAGGGTGAGCGGAGCAGCCGGTTCGCTGGCGCGCGGAGCACGGATATCATTACTCGTCTCGTAAACATCACTACGCCCAGTATCGACAATTTGTGCAAAAGCCGGGTTGAAAAACAACGCCGCCAACCCAAACGGCAATAAACGTCTACGCATTGAATCCTCCACAAGTTACGGGATGAACTCGACGAGACGGGGCTATGCTGGATAAAGCGTGTGCTAAATCACGGAAAGATGCCTGTCCCGCCGTATCAGGCGGAAACAGGCCATTTTGGGCGCTCGGGTTTGTCCGGAGCGAGAGAAGGATAGTGGGGTCGGCCGACGAAATGCAACGACGGCTGCAATGAATCGCTCATGGCGAACGTATGGGCGCTCAGAATGCCCAAAAAACTTGACAAATGACAGTGATCATGAGCAAGATCGTATTGGCCATCGTCAGGCGTATCTGGCGAAGCCTTATACTCGTCATCGTGGTGGCCGAAGTACGAGAGGGTTTCCTTGTCTTGATCATGCCCCTGCTCGCAATAGTTGGCCGCCACAGCCCAGGATATCTGGAGTGGGAGCAGGAACAACATGAGGAGCACAAGGAAGTGTCGCATGGGGGCGAGTCTAGCTTCTAAAGGGTTTCCTGACAACAGATTTAGCGGCTTGGCTGAATGCCGGTTACGACAAGTGAACCGTTTGATTTCTCGGCAGTGAATCTCACCTTGTCACCTGTTTTCAGGTTATCCAGCATGGCCGGGTCTTTAACCCGGAACACCATAGTCATTCCCGGCATGTCGAGATTCCTGATTTCGCCATGCTTGATGGTGATTTTATTGTTGTCCTTGTCGATTTTGCGAATTTCGCCATCGGTCATGTCGGCGGAGTGGGTAACCTGCGTCATTTTTATATCGGCCATCTTGTCTTGCGCGTATACCGTAGTGTGACCTTCTGTATGCATCGCTGTACCACTCACATTAACCGCCCCTTTCATGCCTGCGTCATAGCGGCCGGGTTGCAGGCAGGCAAAGTCGATTTTTCCAGGCTTGGTGAATCGCCAAATAATTTCACCTGATTTTCCAGGCTCAACAGCGACCAAGTTTTCGTCGACATGCTCCATCTGCGGGTTCTTCTTCATGGCCTCGTAGTGCTCAGTCAATTCCTTTTCGGTGCCCAAGAACATTTCATGCTTTATCTTGCCGGAGTTCTTGACGATGAACTTGATGGTCTCGCCTCGTTTGACTGCGATGCTTGCGGGCTCAAAGCGCATGGTGTCGGACATATTGACAATCACGATGCG
>JAUSMB010000064.1 GCA_030645365.1 Rugosibacter sp. | reverse complement strand
ACTATGTGCCTATCATGCCCGGCCTAGATCACACCGTCCCCAATCCCACCGAAATTACCCTGCACAAAAAATCGTGCATGCTGGAAATTGCCTTTGATGATGGCAGCCGGTTTCAACTACCAACCGAATTTCTGCGGGTATATAGCCCATCTGCCGAAGTGCGCGGTCACGGCAAAGGACAGGAAACCCTACAAACAGGCAAACGCAACGTGGCGATTCTGGCGCTGGAACCGGTAGGCAGTTATGGCATCAAGCCCACGTTCTCGGACGGCCACGATAGCGGCATTTTCTCCTGGGACGTGCTGCATTATCTGGGCACTAACCAGTCGGCCCTTTGGACCAATTATCTTGAACGCTTGGCAGTAGCGGGAGCCAATCGTGAGACATCAGCACCCAAAGAATCACCCAACGGCGGATGTGGCAGCCATAAGTGAAAAAATCTCATGACCAATACTCACTTCGGATTTGAAACCGTCGACGAACAAGCCAAGGCACAACGCGTCGCCGGAGTATTTTCATCCGTTGCAACGAAATACGACATCATGAATGATCTGATGTCCATTGGCTTGCACCGCGTATGGAAAAAATTCGCTGTCGACATCGCTGCACCGCGCTTGGGCGAACGTGTGCTGGATGTTGCAGGCGGCACGGCGGATCTTTCTTTAGCTTTTGCACGCCGTGTGGGTACGCAAACCGAAACCGGCGGGCAGGTGTGGCTTACCGACATCAATAACGCCATGCTCAGTGTGGGACGCGACCGTTTGCTGGACGCAGGAATCATTGCGCCCGTGGCGCAATGCGATGCCGAAAAACTGCCATTCCCTGATAATTACTTTGACATCGTTACCGTAGCCTTTGGCCTTCGCAACATGACGCATAAAGACCAAGCGCTGTCTGAAATGTTGCGTGTATTACGCCCCGGCGGGCGGCTGCTGGTACTGGAATTTTCCAAAGTATGGGCGCCGCTGGAAAAAATCTACGATACTTATTCATTCAAGCTGCTACCCTGGCTTGGTGAAAAAATTGCCGGAGATGCGGCTTCGTATCGTTATTTAGCCGAATCCATCCGCATGCATCCTGATCAAGCAGCACTAAAGGCATTAATGGAACAAATTGGCTTTGAGCGGGTCGATATATTCAACCTTACTGCGGGCGTCGTTGCCTTGCATCGTGGTTATAAATTTTAACAATGCTTTTTAAAGGACAAGCAATGAAGAAACTAATGATGATTTTCTGTGTATCTGCTTTGTGCATGGGCATACTGGTCGATACCGCCGAGGCCCGGCGCATGGGGAGCGGTAAATCCTTAGGCATGAATCGATCGCCCTCGGTCATGAATCGTGATGCGGCACCCGTCAAGTCAGGCGCGTCCGCGCAAAATACAGCGCCGTCGTCTGCTGCCGCACCTGCAGTGGGTACCCCGCCACGTACAGGAATGAGCCGCTGGCTGGGACCAATTGCCGGTCTTGCTGCAGGCATAGGCTTAGCCGCCATGCTGTCGCATTTTGGCATGGGCGAGGGCGTGGCTAATTTCTTGCTGATCGCCTTGTTAGCCATGGGCGCTATTTTCCTCCTGCGGCGCTTTTTGGGTAGCCGCCCCACAGGGAATACCCTTCTGTATCCTCAGCCTGTTGCAGCAAACCCTGCCGGTCGCCAAGAGCCCATGGCTTTTGATGCGCAAAAAGTCGGCGCTGGCGATACGGCGGCATCTATTGCTGCCCAAGGCACCGCCGGGAATATTCCGGCTGACTTCGATGCGGAAGGCTTTTTACGCCAGGCCAAACTCAGCTTCGTGCGTTTGCAAGCTGCCAATGATCGTGGCGATATGGAAGACATCCGTCTGTTTTCTACACCAGAAGTGGCTGCCGAAATACAGCTTCAGTTTCAGGAGCGGCAACGCGCTACGCAGCAAACCGATGTTGTTCAGTTAGCAGCAGACTTGCTAGATGTCTCCACTGAAGCCTCACGCTATGTAGCGAGCGTGCGGTTTCATGGACAATTGCGTGAAGACGCGCAGAATGCGCCCGAAGCTTTTTCCGAGGTGTGGCATCTCGTAAAGCCGCTAAGCGGCGCCAGCGGCTGGCAAGTGGCCGGCATTCAGCAAGACTAACCGCGTATGCCTTCTCTGTCTGACCCCAGGATGGTTGCCGTAACAACACTGGCAGCGGCGGTTAATCATCTGTTGGGTCAGACCGCTTGGGCGCGGATGAAATTGCAGCCGTTTACGGGCCAATGCGCAAAAATGTCTCTCCCGCCTTTTTCCGCTACATTCAGCGTGACACCAGAAGGCTTGATCGCCGCAACAACACCCGATACCGAACCTGAGGTATCGATCGACTTACCGGCCAGCACGCCTTTTTTGGCACTGCAAGGCCAAGCAGCAATAATGCGTGCGGCACGCATCAACGGTTCCGCAGAGTTTGCACAAAGTCTGGGTTATGTTTTGCAACACCTGCGCTGGGATGTGGAAGAAGATCTTTCCAAAGTTTTTGGTGATATTGTCTCGCATCGGCTGGTAGCGGGCGCTCACATTTTTTTGGCTAATCAAAAAAAGCGCGCCATGAATCTGGCAGAAAATGTCAGTGAATATCTCATCGAAGAACAACCAACTTTAGTTCGCCGTAACACCATCGCCGACTTTTCAGCCGATGTGGATAAGCTGCGCAACGACATGGCGCGGCTGGAAAAAAGACTACAGCGCCTGAGTTAACCCCGGCAGTAAGTCGCTGGCAGATGGCCAACTGGCTAAAAGTCTTTGCAAAAAAAATTATGGTGATATCGCACCAAGAGCAAATCCAAGCCACATAGCGGATAAAACTAATACATCGCACTGATAAAGATAAGCAGAAAAATTAACACCTGCGGGTCGAGAAAATAAGATTTATGCCTCGACCTTATCTCCTTGTATTTTTATAATTTTCAACAACTAGCAAGTGCAGAAAAATACTCCAAGCTTATCTTTTCGTGAAAGTAAATATGTTAGATTCTGCAGTGGAAACGTTGTTACTTGGCGTATTGCTAGCTAAAATCACCGGCTCTATTTCGTCTTACTATTCGCTCATTTTTAAAGGAAGTTACTATGGAACACACTCTGCCAACCCTGCCGTACGCAATGGATGCACTTGCACCCCATATTTCAAAAGAAACCTTTGAATATCATTACGGTAAGCATCATCAAGCCTACGTGACCAATCTTAATAATCTGATCAAAAATACAGAGTACGAAAACCTTGAGCTTGAAGCCATCGTCAAAAAAGCACCTGCTGGCGGTATCTTCAATAACGCGGCGCAAGTCTGGAACCACACATTTTTCTGGAACAGCATGAAAGTCGCTGGTGGTGGTCTACCAAGCGGTGCATTGGCAGCTGCAATCACTGCCAAATGGGGTGGTTTTGAAGAGTTCAAAAAAGCGTTTCAGACGTCCGCTGTTGGCAATTTCGGCTCAGGCTGGACATGGCTGGTAAAAAAGGCTGACGGTTCAGTAGATATCGTCAACACCAGCGCTGCAGGCACACCACTAACTTCTGGCGATAAGGCGTTGCTGACCATTGATGTATGGGAACATGCTTACTACATTGATTATCGCAATGCGCGGCCAAAATTCGTGGAAACCTTCCTCGCTTCGCTCGCTAATTGGAATTTTGCAGAAAAAAACTTTGCATAATCAAAACACCTGAGGCATAAAAAAGGCAGCTTACGCTGCCTTTTTTATTTCATTCCTATTACTCGATTTTAATGGCCATGCTTGCGTAAGCGCTCAATTGCGGATAGCTGTGCAATCGCTTCACTCAACTCAGCCTGCGCACGGGCATAATCTACTTCAGCGCTGCGGCTTGCCAAAGCTTCCTCAGCACGCTTCTTGGCTTCCAGCGCTTTAGCTTGATCAAGGTCCGCGCCACGAATTGCTGTATCTGCCAGCACCGTCACTAATCCAGGCTGTACTTCAAGCAAACCACCAGCAACAAAAATAAGCTCTTCTTTGCCCTGCGGCAGCTTGATGCGTACTGCGCCCGGTTTGATGCGGGTCATCAGCGGCATATGGCCTGGCAAAATCCCCAACTCGCCATTTTCACCCGGCAAAGCAACAAACTCAGCCAAGCCGGAGAAAATGGAGGCTTCTGCACTGACTACATCTACATGAACTGTCATAGCCATATTTTATCTTTCTTTTCGCCGCAATAATTAAAGCGTCTTGGCCTTCTCGAATGCCTCTTCAATAGCACCGACCATATAGAACGCCTGTTCGGGCAGCTCGTCGCATTCGCCGTCTACAATCATTTTGAAGCCCTTGATCGTATCTGCCAGAGAAACGATTTTTCCAGGTGAGCCGGTGAATACTTCGGCCACATTGAATGGTTGCGATAGAAAACGTTGGATCTTTCGCGCACGCGATACAGCCAGTTTATCTTCCGGAGCCAGTTCATCCATGCCCAGAATGGCGATGATGTCACGCAGCTCTTTATAGCGCTGCAAATTCGACTGGACACGACGTGCCACGCTGTAGTGTTCTTCACCCACAACCAAGGGGTCTAGCTGGCGCGATGTCGAATCCAGGGGATCAACGGCCGGATAAATACCCAAGGCAGCAATATCACGTGATAGCACAACCGTTGCATCCAAGTGGAGGAAGGTGGTCGCCGGGGACGGATCAGTCAAGTCGTCAGCGGGCACATAAACAGCTTGAATGGATGTGATCGAACCTACTTTGGTCGAAGTGATGCGCTCTTGCAAGCGGCCCATTTCATCAGCCAGCGTTGGTTGGTAACCCACCGCAGATGGCATCCGACCAAGAAGGGCAGAAACTTCCGTACCAGCTAGCGTGTAGCGATAGATGTTATCCACAAAGAAAAGGATATCGCGGCCTTCGTCACGAAATTTTTCGGCCATGGTGAGGCCGGTCAGTGCAACGCGCAAGCGGTTACCTGGAGGCTCGTTCATCTGGCCGAAAACCATGGCAACTTTATCGAGCACCTTGGACTCTTCCATTTCATGATAAAAGTCATTGCCTTCGCGAGTCCGCTCACCAACACCGGCAAATACAGAATAACCGCCGTAAGACTTGGCAATATTATTGATCAGTTCCATCATGTTGACGGTTTTTCCAACACCGGCGCCGCCGAACAAGCCAATTTTTCCGCCTTTGGCAAATGGACAAATCAGATCAATCACCTTGATTCCGGTAGGCAACAGATCGACTGAGGGTGAAAGCTCATCAAATTTAGGTGCCTTGGCATGAATGGGGCGTAATTCTTCATATTGAATCGGGCCTGCCTCATCAATAGGGCGGCCTAAAACATCCATGATGCGGCCCAATGTGCCAGTTCCTACAGGCACCGAAATTGGGGCGCCCGTTTTTTTCACCTGCATACCACGACGCAAGCCGTCGGAAGATCCCAGGGCAATCGTGCGCACGACACCATCGCCGAGCTGCTGTTGTACTTCAAAGGTCAAGCCCGCTTCGGCATTGCCTGCGGCTGCCTCATCGAGTGTCAGCGCCTCATAGACCTTGGGCATGGATTCACGGGGGAATTTGATGTCGACAACCGCGCCAATACACTGAACGATGTTTCCGTTGCTCATGGTTATTTCCTTAATGTAATTCAGGTTGATTCGTTATAAATCGGGCTCAGCCAGCAATTGCCGCTGCGCCACCAACTATTTCCGAGATTTCTTTGGTAATTGCTGCTTGACGGGCTTTGTTATAAACAAGCTGCAACTCTTTGATGACGCTCCCTGCATTATCCGTTGCAGCTTTCATGGCAACCATACGCGCCGATTGCTCGGAGGCCATATTTTCTGTCACACCTTCATAAATCAAAGCTTCGACATAGCGCAGCAGCAAATCATCAACCACTGTTTGCGCATCAGGCTCATACAGATAATCCCAACCGGTTTCCGGCGTGCCAAGACGCTCACCCGTCAGTGGTAATAGGGGTTCAACTATTGCTTGTTGCGACATGGTGTTGATGAAGCGCGTGTAAGCAATATGCACTTCGTCCAACTCACCCGACTGATAGGCGTCGAGCATAACCTTGATCGGGCCTATCAGCTTTTCCATATGCGGAGTATCCCCGATATGAGTGATTTGTGACACAACCTTGGCACCGAAACGCTGCATAAAGCCCAAGCCCTTATTACCAATACAGGTGATGTTGATATCTTTAATACCTTGTGCCTCCCACTGTCGCATGGAACTTAACGACAAGCGCAGTACATTGGTATTTAACCCACCACACAAACCTTTATCAGTAGTAATAACAATTAAACCAACACGCTTGACCGAGGCCTGCTTCGTCAGAAAAGGATGCCGATAATCGGTCATCAAGGCATGTGAAAGATTGGCCGCCAAGCGACGGATTTTTTCACTGTAGGGGCGTGCAGCACGCATCCTTTCCTGCGCCTTGCGCATTTTCGATGCGGCCACCATCTCCATAGCCTTGGTAATCTTGCGCGTGTTTTGCACGCTCTTGATTTTGCTACGTATCTCTTTACTACCTGCCATGATCGCCCTTTATTAACCAGTCAGGTGCCGTAAATCAAGCCCAAGATTTCTTGAAATCAGCAATAGCTGCCTTGAGTTGCACTTCGGCATCTTTGTCCAGGTCTTTCGTTGTTTCGATCTTGGCTACCAGATCAGCATGCTTCTGGTGCATGGCCTGATGCAGCGCCGCCTCAAATGCCAGAATGCGTGGCACATCGATGTCATCCATGAAGCCTTCATTCGAAGCGAACAATGAAATTGCCATATCAGCAACCGACAAAGGCGAATACTGCAACTGTTTCATCAATTCAGTCACACGACGACCACGCTCAAGCTGCTTACGCGTTACCTCGTCCAGATCTGAAGCAAATTGAGCAAATGCCGCCAGTTCGCGGTACTGGGCAAGCGATAAGCGAACGCCACCACCAAGTTTCTTGATGACTTTGGTCTGCGCTGCACCACCCACACGCGATACCGAGATACCGGCATTCATGGCGGGACGGATACCGGCATTAAACAAATCAGTCTCAAGGAAAATCTGACCGTCTGTAATCGAAATCACGTTTGTTGGCACAAAAGCAGAAACGTCACCAGCTTGGGTTTCAATGATGGGCAAAGCCGTCAATGAGCCCGTTTTCCCCTTAACTTCGCCGTTGGTCAGCCTTTCAACCCAAGCCTCGGAGACACGTGCGGCACGCTCAAGCAAACGCGAATGCAGGTAGAACACATCACCTGGATAAGCTTCACGGCCTGGGGGACGGCGCAATAAGAGGGATATTTGACGGTAGGCCCATGCCTGCTTTGTTAAATCATCGTAAACAATCAGCGCATCCATGCCGCGATCACGGAAATACTCGCCCATGGTGCAGCCTGCGTAAGGTGCAAGAAACTGCATCGCGGCTGAATCGGATGCGGTAGCAGCAACGACAACCGTGTACTCCATTGCACCATGCTCTTCGAGCTTACGCACGACGTTGGCCACGGTGGATGCTTTTTGGCCAATCGCCACATAGACGCAGAACACGTTCTGGCCTTTTTGATTGATGATGGCGTCAACCGCAACAGCCGTCTTGCCTGTTTGACGATCGCCAATGATCAATTCGCGCTGCCCACGCCCTACCGGCACCATCGAATCAATCGCCTTAAGACCAGTTTGCACAGGCTGCGATACCGATTTACGCCAAATAACGCCAGGAGCTACTTTTTCAAGCTTGTCGGTGAGTTTTGCGTTGATGGGACCTTTCCCATCAATCGGCTCGCCCAGAGCATTCACTACACGGCCCAGAAGTTCAGGGCCGATAGGCACTTCGAGAATACGGCCTGTACATTTAACAGTATCGCCCTCGGAAATATGCTCGTAATCGCCCAACACCACGGCGCCCACTGAATCGCGCTCCAGGTTAAGGGCTAAACCAAACGTATTGCCGGGAAACTCCAGCATTTCGCCCTGCATAACGTCCGCCAGACCATGCACACGACATATGCCGTCGGTCACTGAAACCACGGTACCTTCATTACGCGCTGTTGCGGGCAGCTGCATGGCCTGAATCCGCGTTTTAATCAGCTCACTAATTTCGGATGGATTTAAATTCATCAAATAACTCCTAGTTCTTTAGGGCAATCGCCATAGCAGCAAGTTTGCCGCGAACCGAGGCATCAATCACCTCGTCGCCAACAGCCATACGCACACCACCGATAAGCTCGGGATCAAGCTTAATCGTTGCTTGTATCTGGCATGCAAACTTATGTTCAAGTTCAGCTACCAGTTTTTTTAACGCGGCATCATCGAGAGGAAAAGCCGAAGTAATCTCGGCGTGTTTAATACCTTGGGCATCAGCTTTGAGTTTGTCAAACAATGCAGCAATTTCTGGCAGAACTGTCAGGCGATCGTTATCAACCAGCACACGAACAAAATTTTGCTGATCCGCATCAAGCTTGCCGCCAGCCGCCTCAAAATAAAGCTGAGCCAACTGCGCAGGACTAAATCGCGGATTACCAATACACGCTGCCATCGCTGGATCGGCCGTAATGCCTGACAAGCATCCAAGGGTTTCAGCCCATGAGAGCAAATCGGCAGGATTATTTTTAGCTAACTGGAATGCAGCTTCCGCATAAGGCCGGGCGAGCGTAACGTTTTCAGCCATGTCTAATCAAAGCTCCGACTTCAGCTGAGAAAGCAGCTCGGCATGCGCCTGAGGGTTAATTTCCTTGCGAAGAATTTTCTCGGCGCCTGCAACAGCCAGCAGCGCGACTTGTTCACGCAACGCCTCTTTGGCGCGTTGAGCAGCGACACCTGCTTCGGCTTGAGCGGCATCACGGGCAACCGAAATCACTCGAGCAGCCTCAGTGCGAGCTTCTTCAAGCAATTGAGCGGCCTGCTTCTCCGCCCCACTGCGAAACTCAGCAGCCGACTCGCGTGCATGACGCAATTCTTCAGCAGCCTTTTTCTCAGCATGCACCAAATCAGCCTTTGCCTTGTCAGCCGCCGCAAGTCCGTCAGCGATTTTACCCGCACGCTCGTCTAATGCCTTCATGATGGGCGGCCATACGAATCTCATCGTAAACCACGCCAAAACAAAGAACACAGCCAGCTGGGCAAACAGCGTTGCGTTCAGATTCACGTTATTGGTCCTTTAGAAAAGACGCGCTTACTTGAGGATGAACGGATTGGCAAACGCGAACATCATCGCAATACCAACACCAATCAGGAAGGCAGCATCAATCAGACCGGCCAGCAAGAACATTTTGGTCTGAAGGGCATTCATCAACTCAGGCTGACGAGCGGATGCTTCGAGGTATTTTGATCCCATGATGCCGATACCGATACAAGCGCCAACAGCACCGAGGCCAATAATCAGGCCAGCGGCCAGAGCGACAAACCCAAGAACATGTTCCATGACTACTCCTTATATAAAATATACAACTTTAAAAAACTACTAATTACTGCAACTAGTGACTTTCATGTGCCTGGCCGATGTACACCAGCGTCAGCATCATGAAGATAAATGCCTGCAACACAACAATCAATATGTGAAAAATTGCCCAGATCGAACCCGCCACCACATGACCAAAAAAACCCAAGGCGGTAGCAGTACTACCCATCAAAGCGATGAGCATGAACACCAACTCACCCGCATACATATTGCCAAAGAGTCGCATGCCGTGAGATACGGTTTTAGCAATAAACTCAATCATCTGCATGGCAAAGTTCACAGGGTACAGCAAGGGATGATTACCGAAAGGCGCGGTAAATAGCTCATGCACCCAGCCACCAAACCCTTTAATTTTGATATTGTAGTAAAGACAAAGTAGCAACACCCCAAGCGACATGCCAAGCGCGCCATTCAGATCGGCAGTGGGTACGATGCGCTGATAATGCACCCCAAATAATTCCGCGATTCTGGGCAAGAGATCCACCGGCAGAAAGTCGAGAGCATTCATGAACAAAATCCAAATAAACACGGTCAGCGCAACCGGCGCTATAAACCGGCGATCTCCATGAACGATGGCTTTTGACTGGGTCTCAACCATTTCAACCAGCATTTCAACAGCGCCTTGAAGACGACCAGGCACGCCCGACGTAGCTCGCCGTGCGGCAACAACCATGAAAATGATCGCCAGCACACCCATACTGACAGACCAGAAAAGAGTATCCACATTGATTATTGTCCAATCAATAACCGCCGTCTGCTTATGACCAGTATTGGTCAAATGGGTCAGGTGATGGACGATATAGTCGCCTGCGACAGGCGCGTTTTCAGTGCTTGATGACATAATCAGTTTTTTAACAATAGCGCAAACAAATTAGCTTTTAAAGCGACAAAAAGCCCCACCAACAATGCCAACCAGTGCACAGGGTAGAACCGCTGAGCAACGACCAAAAGTACTACTGTGGCGAGGACTTTAACCAGCTCGCCAACAAAAAAAGTAACTGCATTCGTCTGTTTTTTTGCTGCAGAAACAGTCAATCTCGCTACAAACAACAGGTTGGGAATAGCGTATGCCATCCCACCAAGCAGAACCGACAGCGCACCTTGTTGCCCTAACCATATGCTAGCTAATCCTGCCGCAACCAGCACCCCGACAAACTGAAGAATTACAACCCTATACATCGGTTAAACCTTCCAAGGCCGCACAATTGCCATACAATTCAAAGCCGCCTGATTTTAAATGCTTGCAGAATAAGTGTCAATGAAATTGCCGTGGCAGGACCGATTAATTTGTTTTACCTGGCTCATTTGACTCAATTTACCGCCATGCAGCGCCCATCCTTTAAAAAGTCGGCGCTGGTGATACGCCACTTCAACCGAAATGCGTGCTCAGTAAACCGTCCAACTGATCCAGACTTGCAAAACGAATTGTCAATGTACCCACACCTTTTCTGTTAGCACTCACTTTGACTGTAGCACCTATTCTGTCTGATAATTCCTCTTCTAGTCTCTGCAGATCACGATTGTCTTGCAGAGCACCTTCTGCCTTCTGGGGCGGATTAAGCTCACGCGCAACCAACCGTTCCGTATCACGAACCGATAGCCGTTTTTCTACCAGCGTGGCAGCAATTCGACTTTGCTCAAGTTTGGGTAGTGCAAGCAATGCCCGCGCATGTCCCATTTCAATATCGCCTGCCATTAACATATCCTGCACAGGCTTTGCCAACTGCAACAGCCGCAGCAAATTCGTTGCGGCTGAGCGAGAGCGGCCCAAGGCATCCGCCGCCTGTTGATGCGTCATCTCAAACTCGTCAATCAAGCGCTGAATGCCTGCCGCTTCTTCAAGTGGATTAAGGTCTTCCCGCTGAATATTTTCGATCAGCGACATAGCCAGCGCTGCGTCATCCGGAATATCCCGTATGAGCACGGGAACTTCGTTCAACCCTGCAATTTGGGCCGCACGCCAACGCCGCTCACCAGCAATAATTTCGTAGCATGCTTGGCCTTCATAAACTACCGGGCGTACCGAAATGGGCTGAATCAAGCCTTGGGCTTTGATCGAGGCGGCAAGCTCTTCCAGCGAGCCAGGGTCCATTCGCGTGCGTGGCTGATATTTACCGGGACGCAACGCGCTAACTGACAACACATCCTGCCGCTGCCCTTGGTTGCCGCTGGTTTCTGGATCAAGTAGTGTATCCAGACCTCGGCCTAAGCCTTTTAATCGTGTGGCATTCATTTCATTCCTTCCAGGTTTTAACGCGTTCGATCATTTCAACGGCAAAGGCTAGGTAAGCCTGCGAACCCTTGGCCGCTTTATCAAACAAAATGCCGGGTACACCATAACTTGGCGCCTCCGCCAAGCGCACGTTACGCGGCACGATGGTCTTGAAAACCTTATCCCCGAAATGTTGTTCCAGCTGTGCCGAAACCTGATTTGACAAGGTGCTGCGAGTATCGAACATGACTCGCAAAAGACCAATGATTTTCAATTCACGATTCAGATTCGCATGAACTTTTTTAATCGTATTGACCAGGTCGGACAGCCCTTCCAGCGCATAATATTCACATTGCATAGGAATAATCACGCCATGCGCCGAACATAAACCATTGAGTGTCAGCATGGACAGGGACGGCGGACAGTCAATCAAGACAAAATCATAATCATCCTTGTGCAGCATCAGCGCATTTTTAAGACGCAGCTCTCTATGCTCCAGAGCGACCAGATCTACCTCAGCACCTGCCAGATCGCGATTTGCGGGCAGCACATCAAATTTCCCGCTGGGCGATGTTACTCTCGCTTGCGCAAGCGTCGCTGACTCTAAAAGCAACTGATAAACCGAAAGTTGCAAACCCCGCTTATCTATGCCGCAACCCATGGTGGCATTACCCTGTGGATCAAGATCTATCAACAGGGTACGCTGCCCTTGCGCAGCCAGGGCAGCGGCCAGATTGACCGTAGTCGTGGTTTTTCCTACCCCGCCCTTCTGATTGGCTATGGCAAATATATGCATCGGTCAGTGATCTTTCTGTAAAACAATCAAATGACGCTCAGCCGTCATCCCGGGAACTTCTAGTGGTAAGCACCGGGCGACGTGCCACCCTGCAGGAAGTCGAGCAATTTCCTCGTGAGGCATCTGTCCTTTCATGGCGTAAAGCGCACCGCCTTCTGCCAGAAGGTGGCCTGACAATGATACAAAATCCGCCAATTCAGCAAATGCGCGCGATATCACGGCATCGCACTGCGCCGCAGGCTGGTTTTCAACTCGTCCGCCCATCACCATTAAATTCGCCAGCCCAAGCTCGATTTTTACTTGGCGCTGAAATGCCGTCTTTTTATCCACCGAATCAATCAGCGCCATCTGTACTTCCGGGCAGGCAATTGCTAGGGGAATGCCTGGCAATCCAGCGCCACTTCCCACATCAATCCAGCGCCGTGCCGCCAGTGCCGACTTTTCCAGGTGCGGCAGTATGCTCAAGGAATCCAATAGGTGCTGCGTTAACATGGCAGATTCTTCACGTATGGATGTCAGGTTATAAGTGGCATTCCATTTCTTTAGCAGCACCAAGTAACCAAGGAGCTGCGCCTGTGCACTTTCTGGCAACATCAGCCCCAAGGCCATCAGACCTTGCTGCAACTGAACGTCCAGGGTCATGCCGCCTTCCGCCGCTTGAGATGAACTAAAAGCAAGGAGATGGTTGCTGGCGTTACTCCTTGAACTCGCGATGCCTGGCCCAGTGTTTCCGGGCGCGCCTGATCCAGCTTTTGGCGTGCCTCAAATGACAAGCCATGGACCGTTGCGTAATCCATGCTAGCGGGAATAGTGGTTGATTCATGCGCCAAACTTTTGGCGACTTCTTCTTTTTGCCGCTCGATGTACCCTTGATATTTCGCTTGAATCTCCACTTGCTCGATAACCTCAGTATCTGTCACCGCCCCCCCGGAATTCGACAAAGTCATTAAATTGACATAGCTGACTTCTGGTCGACGGAGTAGCTCAAACAAACTATATTCATGTTCCATTGGTTGACCAAGCACGCGTATCGCCTCTGCCTCGCTGATGATCCGGGGATTCACCCAGGTTGCCCGAGTGCGCTCAACTTCGCGCGCAATAGCATCACGCTTGCGATTAAATCGATCCCAGCGCACATCGTCGACCAACCCCAACATGCGCCCCTCCTCGGTTAATCTTAAATCGGCGTTATCTTCACGTAATGACAAGCGGTACTCAGCCCGACTGGTAAACATGCGGTAAGGTTCAGATACCCCGCGCGTTATCAAATCATCGACCAACACACCCATGTAGGCCTGATCCCGCCGAGGCGCCCATGCCGGCAAATCTTTTGCGAACCGAGCGGCATTAACACCTGCTAACAAGCCCTGAGCTGCCGCCTCTTCATAACCCGTTGTCCCATTGATCTGGCCTGCGAAAAACAAACCGGTAATCGATTTGGTTTCCAGACTGCTTTTCAAGTTTCTCGGATCAAAGTAATCGTATTCAATGGCATAGCCAGGCCGGGTGATGTGCGCCTTTTCAAGGCCACGAATAGACCGGATGAGATTTAACTGCACATCAAATGGCAAACTGGTAGATACACCTTGCGGATAAATCTCGTAAGTCTCAAGACCTTCAGGTTCCATAAAAACCTGATGGCTATCTTTACCCGAAAAACGATGAATTTTGTCTTCTATTGATGGACAATATCGCGGCCCTATCCCTTCAATCACCCCCGTAAACATGGGCGAACGATCCAAGCCACGTCGAATAATTTCGTGTGTATTTTCGTTTGTATGGGTAATCCAGCAAGGTATCTGGCGCGGATGCATACTGGCCGAACCCAAAAAAGAAAAAATCGGCACCGGATCATCGCCCGGTTGACGCGTCATGACTGAAAAATCAATCGAGCGCCCATCAAGTCGGGGTGGGGTGCCAGTTTTCAAACGACCCACAGGAAGATTCAATTCCTTTAAGCGCTGGCTCAGGAAAATAGCCGCCGGATCACCGAATCGGCCGGCACGGTAATTCTCCAGACCAACGTGAACCAATCCATTGAGAAATGTACCCGCCGTCAAAACGACTGCAGGTGCATGGAACCGAACCCCGAGTTGAGTAACCACGCCCGTAATACGATCACCCACCACAATAAAGTCATCAACCGCCTGTTGAAACAAGGTTAGATTTTTCTGGTTTTCAAGAGATGAACGGATTGCACGCTTATACAATTGGCGATCTGCCTGGGCACGCGTTGCTCGAACAGCCGGGCCTTTTGATGCATTGAGAATACGAAACTGGATACCCGCCTCATCTGCAGCTAGAGCCATTACACCGCCCAGTGCATCAATTTCCTTTACTAAATGCCCCTTTCCTATGCCCCCAATAGAAGGATTGCAAGACATAGCACCCAGCGTCTCAATATTGTGCGTAAGCAACAATGTTTGAGCACCGGCTCGCGCTGACGCTAGTGCAGCCTCTGTTCCGGCGTGCCCGCCACCAACAACAATCACATCAAATGTAGCTGGAAATTCCACTTTTATCATCCCAATCTCGAGGCGCAATGATACGCCCCTGCACTCTAAAACATAAACCCCAAAACAGTTTCACGTGAAACATTGAGGATTTTGTTTCACGTGAAACGTATATTATTTTCCTATGCAAAAACGAGAAAATATTTCGCCCAGCAAGTCATCTGATGAGAATTCCCCTGTAATGCTGGATAAAGCCCCTTGTGCTAATCGCAGTTCTTCTGCACAAAGCTCAGTTTGGCCTAACCGCCGTATCGCCAGCGCCGACTTTTCAGCCGCATGCGCAAGTGCTTCAATGTGCCTCGCACGAGCAAGAACAACATCCTCACCAGTACCAACCCACCCTGCCACGCGCAATAACTCATCGCGTAGCAAGCTGACGCCCTCACCACTGCGGGCAGATAAGCATAAGTGCACCTGCCCATCAAGTTCGAAGCGTTGTGCCGATTTATCGGCCAAGTCACATTTATTCTCGATAACAAGTCGCTCTATACCGGAGGGTAGTTGCGCAGAAATCATTCGGTCGGCATCTGTAATCCCTGCCCTTGCATCAACCAGTTGAAGAATAACATCGGCACGCTCTAACTCTTGCCAGGCACGGCTAATTCCCATCTTTTCAACCGGATCTTCAGTGGCACGTAATCCGGCTGTATCAATAATATGCAATGGAATGCCATCAATCTGTATCGTTTCACGCAATACGTCGCGTGTGGTTCCTGCATGTTCAGTCACAATTGCACGGTCTTCGCCTGATAAAAAATTCAGCAAAGACGATTTACCTACATTAGGCAAACCCGTCAACACCACATGCAAACCTGTACGCAGCAAGCTACCAGCACGAGCACGCAATAGGAGCTTATCCAGATCAAGGCGTAAATTATTCAATCGCTCAGCTACATCGGTATGCTGAAGCAAATCAATGTCTTCTTCAGGGAAATCCAACGTTGCTTCAACCAGCATGCGCAACTCGATTAACCGCGCCACCAGCGCCTGCACTTCGCGAGAAAACTCACCAGACAGGGAGCGTAATGCCGAGCGTGCAGCAGCAACCGTGCCGGCATCAATCAGATCGGCGACTGCCTCAGCTTGGGCGAGATCGATTTTGTCATTCAAAAAAGCACGTTGGGTAAATTCACCTGGTTGGGCAATGCGCGCACCAAGCTCAACACATCGCGCCAATAACATCTGCATCACAACTGAACCACCATGGCCCTGCAACTCAATCACATCCTCACCCGTGAAAGAGTGTGGCGCAGAAAAATAGAGCAAAACACCGCGGTCAATAGCAGAGCCATCCCCCGCAAAAAAATCGGCGATGGTAACACGGCGCGGTATGGGTATTTTTTGACATAATTGACGCGCGAACGGCAATAAATCACGTCCGGAGATGCGAACAATACCGATACCACCACGACCGGCGGCCGTAGCAATTGCAGCAATTGTGTCTACGCTACTCGCCATGAAAGCCTCACAAACCGATGTGGCAAATGCCAGCCTGGTTCCTTGCTAATCCAGCATCTGCTCAACCTAATCAGGCTGACTTACTTGCCGACTCAATTGCCCGGGTAATTTGCCACTGCTGGGCAATGGATAGCAGATTATTGACAGTCCAGTACAGCACCAGACCCGCCGGGAAAAATAAAAACATTCCGGTGAATAAAATTGGCATCATTAACATCACTTTCGCCTGCAAGGGATCTGGTGGCGCAGGATTAAGTTTGGTTTGAATAAACATCGTTGCGCCCATGAGCAACGGCAAGACATAGTATGGATCCTGCGCAGATAAATCACGTATCCACCCAATCCAGGGTGCATTGCGCATCTCTACCGTGCCTTGTAGAACCCAGTACAAAGAGATAAAAACAGGAATTTGAACAAGGACGGGCAAGCAACCACCGAGCGGATTAATGTTCTCTTTTTTATAGAGCGCCATCATTTCCTGGTTAAGCCGCATCTTATCGTCCCCATGAATCTCTTTCAGCTTAAGTAATTTTGGAGTAACCAAACGCATCTTGGCCATAGATTTATAGCTGGCTGCGGATAGGGGGAAAAATACTAGCTTGATCAGGACGGTGAGTAGAATAATTGCCCACCCCCAATTGCCTGTCAGCTTATGAATCACACCCAACACCCAAAACAGAGGCGCAGCAATCACTGTCAACCAACCATAATCAACAACCAGATCAAGCTCCGGTGCAATACCCTTTAAATTCTGCAACTCCTGGGGACCAGCATAAAGTGATAACGAACTTTTACCATCAGCACCCACAGGCAAAATGACACCCGTAGAATAAAGATCTTCGCCAACCGATCGCATATAAAACTCGCGATCAACACCCTGAGGCGGCAACCAAGCGCTAACAAAATAATGCTGCACCATAGCCAACCAGCCGTTATCTGCTTTAGTCGCAAATTTAGCTTTGTTTTTAGTCAGATCAGAAAAACTGACTTTTTGGAATTTTTCGGCTTCAGTAAATACAGCCGGCCCAGTAAAGGTCGCAACACCCATCATCATCGAAGTATTACTATCTTCTGCAGGTTTCCCGTCGCGGGTAAATTGATAATAAGCAAAAGCACCCACAGGAAGACCTTCATGACGAACGTCAATTTGATAGCTTCCACGATGGAAAATGTAAGTCTTTACTACTTGCCCACCTCCCGCTAAATCAGCAACAAGTTGAACATTTAGAGTATTTTCCCCAGCTTTTAAAAGACGTGCATCACTAACCACACGCCACATACCGCGGTGATTTGGCAACCCCTCACCTATTGCACCTGATTGAGCACTATACAAATGATGCTCACCATTATCAAAAAGGATAAATGGACGTTTTTTATCTTTAGCACCTGTATGGGCTTTTAATTCCAAACGAACAATATCACCCCCTTGAGATGATATTTCGGCTAAAAGTAAGTCAGTTTCCACTTTGATTACTTCAGCCTTGGCAATCTCTTTAGCAGCAGCTAACTCAACACCTCCTCCAGCGGAGGAAATACTAGCAACAGGCGAGGCAATTCCTCGTGAAGGCAAATCACTCGCAGGAGCCGCCCGGGTTACCAGCGCGTTTTTTGATTGAACATGCTTCTGCCAGCCATCCCATAGCATGACAAGCGAGAAGCTGAATACAAGAATTAATACTAATCGGCGGTTATCCATAACTATCTCAGCTGTTAAGTGCTTATAAATATTCTAGGGTATGGGGTCATAACCGCCAGGCTGCCACGGATGACAACGGATCACGCGGCGCATGGTTAGCCATACTCCAACAATTAAACCATGCTTACGCAGCGCTAATATCGCGTAATCAGAGCAACTAGGCTCAAAGCGGCAATGACGTCCTATCAAAGGGCTAATGGCCCATTGATAGGAGCGGACCATAAATAGAAGTAGTTTGACAAGCCAAGAGGTCATTTTTTAAGTTGACTCAACGGCCAAGCGCTTCAAAAGATCGTCGATTAGCAGCCGCCAATCCTTGTGCGAAAGTTGCTTTGCAGAACCCAAAGGACGATGGACCCTTAATACCACATCACATGGTGGAAGCTCATTTGCCAGCAAACGAAAAGATTCACGACCTTGTCTTTTAACCACATTTCTCAAAAAAGCATGCTTGACAAGTCTCTTGGGGACAACAACCCCTAAACGCGAAAAATTCTGTTTTTCAAGTAACCGAAAATGCAAGATGAAGGGACAATCCAAACCACCCCGAACTACTCGTCGAGATGAAAAAACACCCGAAAACTCATGCGGGGTATGTAATCGCCTTTCAGGACCAAAATTGAATGAAATTGATGTCAAACCGCAAGACTATGGCGACCCTTAGCACGACGTGCGCGGATAACAGCACGACCACCGCGAGTGCGCATGCGAACAAGAAAACCATGGGTGCGTTTACGGCGTATAACGGATGGTTGGTATGTACGTTTCATGAAAAACCTCTAGACAAATAAAACCATTGATTAGAACACCTTATAAAAACTTAGTCAAGTAAATCAATCAACCTTGCCAATAGAATATCTGTGGATAACTCGCATCGAAACAGCTAGAATTCACAATCGTAAATTTCTTCAATTAAACTTAAGCTAATCCAATCTGGTTGCTTTACGTTTCTTTAATTATTCTTAATGCGTGAATTTTGGTCTATCTGCTTAAGCCGGTTTGAACAGGAGCTTCCTGCACAGCAGTTCAACACTTGGATTAAGGGATTACGTTTAGAAGTTGATCCGACCGATAGCGCCCGATACCAGTTGATCGCTCCCAACCGATTTATTATGCAATGGGTTCGTGAGCGATATTTAACGCAAATTGAAACATTGGGAAATGATTTTTTTACACATCCAATTAATATTGAGCTTTCTGTCAATGAATCCATTCCAGAAAGCTTACCTCCTAGCCCCGAACTGGAAAGTATTACCGATACATTTCAAAAAACAACCAAAAACACAGCTTCCCCCCTAAAAAACATAGGGGTAGATTACACAAAAACTCATTTAAACCATGAGTTTACATTCGATACCCTAGTTACCGGACGAGCAAACGATCTCGCTCGAGCTGCAGCACAACAGGTAGCGATGAATCCCGGAACATCCTACAATCCACTATTTATTTATGGTGGTGTTGGTTTAGGTAAAACCCACCTTATTCATGCAATTGGCAACTCGATATACGCTGCTAATCCAGCAATGGAAATTCGTTATGTCCATGCAGAGGATTATTTTTCTGACATGGTTCGTGCTTTTCAACAAAATAGCAGGGATAGCTTTAAGCAATATTATCGATCGCTTGATCTACTACTAATAGACGATATTCAGTTTTTTAATCGAAAAGATAGAACACAGGAAGAATTTTTTTATGCTTTTAATGCCTTAATTGAGGCTAAAAAACAAATTATCATCACTTCAGATACTTATCCTAAAGATGTCCAAGGATTAGAAGAGCGATTGATTTCACGATTTGACTGGGGTTTAACCGTCACAATTGATCCACCTGAACTTGAAATGCGAATAGCAATTCTGAAAAAAAAGGCGGAGGCAGAGAGAGTTTCTATTCCAGATGAGGTTTGTTTTTTAATTGCTAAAAATCTTCGGTCTAATGTAAGAGAACTTGAAGGCGCTCTTAACAGGGTAATAGCTTATGCTGGGTTTCATGGTAAAGAAATTAGTTTAGAGGTCGCAAAAGATGCATTGCGAGACATTATCAGCGCAACTAACCGACAAATTTCACTGGAACAGATACAAAAAACAGTATCAGATTTTTATAAAATCAAGGTTTCAGAGCTTCATTCAAAAAAACGGACTAGAGCAATAGCACGTCCCCGTCAAATTGCCATGTGGCTAGCAAGGGAATTAACATCACATAGCCTGCCAGAAATTGGTGATTTTTTCGGCGGCCGCGATCATACAACCGTGATACATGCCTGCCGTACAATTACAGAAATTAAGATTAATGACTTGGAAATAAGCAACAATCTACATGTTTTAATTCAAACATTAAAAACTTAAATGTTAAATTTAAAGTATTAGTTATTTGTGAATAAATACCAAAATAAGTGGATTGTGAAATTTAATCCACAAAAATTAACAGTAAAAAATATAACTAATCAACAGTGTTACTAATACCACAAGTAATTGATTTTTATAAAAAATAACAACTTACCACCAGATTTAACTCTTCCTTAATAGATATAAAAAGGTTTATATGCTCTTATATAAAGGCTTACGAGACCAATTACTTTCCCCTCTACAATCAGTTTGCGGCATTGTGGAAAAGCGACATACGCTACCAATCCTTTCTAATGTTCTTATAGAAAAAAATGGTGAAAATTTAACTTTACTGGCAACAGATATCGAAGTTCAAATTACAACGCAAAGTAAAACGACGGGTGCTGAAAAAGTCGCGATAACTGTTGGTGCAAGAAAATTGCAAGATATATTACGTTCTTTGCCAGAGGCAGCGGAAGTGAGTTTGACGCTTACGGATAAACGATTACAACTTAAAGCTGGTAAAGGTCGGTTTAACTTACAAACACTACCAGCGGAAGATTTTCCGAGGATGGTAATAACGGATGATCAACCAACGAGATTCTCCGTTACTCAAAAGCAATTAAAAAAATTACTTGCGCTAGTCCAATATTCAATGGCGCAACAAGATATTCGTTATTATCTCAATGGACTTTTGTTAATTACAAAAGGAAATGAGTTGCGCGTAGTAACCACAGATGGACATCGGCTTGCTTATGCTATGGGGCTACTGAGTGATACGCCATCACCAATTGAAGTTATTCTGCCAAGAAAAACGGTATTAGAGTTATCTCGGCAGCTGGTTGATTCAGAAGATTTAATTGAAATTATATTAACACCAAGTCAAGCGCGCTTTAAATTCAATAATATTGAATTTATATCAAAATTAATCGATGGAAAGTTTCCTGATTACGAGCGTGTTATTCCGCAACATCATGGAAAAATAATCAAGCTTTCACGTAGTCAGCTCATACAAGCTTTACAAAGAGTTGCGATTTTAACGAACGAAAAGTTTCGCGGTGTTCGTTTATTGCTTGACTCGGGAAGTCTGAAAATTATTTCCAATAATGCAGAACAAGAAGAAGCTCAAGAGGAAATTGAGATTGATTACAGCGGTGAGCTGTTAGATGTTGGTTTCAATGTTACTTATCTTCTAGATATTTTGAATAATGTTTCTGAGGAAATAATTGAATTGCATTTAGCGGACGCGAATTCCAGTGCATTGTTTATATTACCAGGTAATGAAAACTTCAAATATGTTGTTATGCCAATGCGCATATAAGACGCATTTAAAAATATGACAAATAATAACGAATCACCTCTTTATGATGAATCAAGTATTCAGCAACTTGAGGGTTTAGAGGCGGTAAGAAAACGTCCGGGCATGTACATTGGGGATACCTCTGATGGATCAGGTTTGCACCATATGGTGTTTGAAGTAGTTGATAACGCGATTGATGAAGCTCTTGCGGGGCATTGCGATGAAATCGTGATCACAATTCATACGGATAATTCCATTTCAGTCACTGATAATGGCCGTGGTATACCTGTTGGTGTGAAGTTAGACGACAAACATGAGCCCAAACGTTCAGCAGCTGAAATCGTTATGTGTGTTTTGCATGCGGGCGGCAAGTTCAACCAAAACTCTTATAAAGTATCAGGTGGATTGCATGGTGTCGGGGTTTCTTGCGTTAATGCATTATCAAAGTGGTTACGTTTGATTATTCGTCGTGATGGGAAAAAATATTTTGTAGAATTTAATGGTGGTCATGTCATTGACCGAATAATTGAAAATCACAATGGAATTGAAATTTCGCCGTTGAAAGTAATTGGAACCACTGAAAAAAGAGGTACCGAAGTTCACTTTTTAGCTGATGAAGAAATATTCGGCAATATTGAATTTCACTATGACATTATTGCTAAAAGAGTGCGCGAACTTTCTTTTTTAAATAACGGTATAAAAATAAAGTTAGTTGATCAACGCAATGGCCGAGAAGAAGATTTTGCTTTTTCTGGCGGTGTTAAAGGGTTTGTGGAATATATAAACCGAACCAAAACGGTACTTCATCCAACCGCTTTTCATTCATCAGGGGAATCCATCCAAAACGGCGTCAGCATTGATGTTGAAGTGTCTATGCAATGGAATGACTCCTATGCAGAGCAAGTGCTTTGCTTTACAAACAACATCCCACAATCAGATGGTGGAACACACTTAACTGGCTTGCGCGCAGCAATGACGCGGGTGATTAATAAATACATAGAAGAAAATGAAGTCGCTAAAAAAGCCAAGGTAGAAATTACCGGCGACGATATGCGTGAAGGGCTGACCTGTGTTTTATCAGTGAAAATGCCCGATCCAAAATTTGCTTCACAAACAAAAATGAAATTGGTTTCATCAGAAGCAAGGCCAGCCATTGAAGATGTTGTAGCCCAACGATTGGCAGATTATCTTTTGGAACATCCGCTAGATGCCAAAATAATCACAGGAAAAATTGTAGAAGCCGCGCGCGCGCGCGAAGCCGCGCGTAAAGCGCGTGATATGACGCGCCGCAAAGGGGTTTTGGATGGATTGGGATTACCTGGAAAGCTTGCAGACTGCCAAGAAAAAGACCCGGCGTTATGCGAGATATATATCGTCGAAGGAGACTCTGCCGGTGGGTCTGCTAAACAGGGTCGTGACAGAAAATTCCAGGCAATTTTGCCTTTGCGCGGCAAGGTGCTCAATGTAGAGAAGGCTCGTTACGACAAACTTATATCATCCGAGCAGATTGTTATTTTGCTGACGGCGCTTGGCTGCGGTATTGGTGCAGAAGATTTTAATCTTGAAAAACTACGCTACCACCGCATCATCATCATGACCGACGCGGATGTGGATGGCGCTCACATTCGAACCTTATTGCTTACCTTCTTTTATCGCCAAATGCCCCAACTGGTTGAGCAGGGGCATATTTATATTGCCCAGCCACCACTTTACAAAATCAAGCACGGCAAGAGCGAACGCTATATTAAAGACGATCAGGAGCTAAACCAGCACTTGCTTCATTTAGCCCTTGAGGGTACTCAGCTCAAAACTCGGCCTGGTTCGGTAGTTGTTGAAGGGGATGTTCTGGGGGAGTTAGCGCGTAGTTATTTGCTCGCAGAAGCAGTGATTCGTCGCCTTTCTGATTTCATTGATAGCGAAGTGCTTCACGCCTTGCTCGCTTTTGATATTTCGTTAGATGTAGCCAGCGAAAACACAGCCCGCGCGAGCGCTGAAAAAATTATTGCTCAAGTCGGAAAAAACATCATGGTAGATGTTCGGTTTGATGATAAACACGAGCGATGGACAATTACCCTGACGCGTATGCGTCACGGTAATCAGCGTTCAAGCCAAATAGATGATGACTTTTTATTGTCGGGTGATTACGTACAACTACGTAAAACCGCGCAATTGATTTCTGGCCTCATTAGTGAAGAAACCGTTATTCAGCGTGGCGAAAAATCGCAGAAAGTCACCAGTTTTTCTGAAGCCATGCGATGGATGCTCAATGAGGCAGAGCGTGGGCTGACTAAACAGCGCTACAAAGGGCTGGGCGAAATGAATCCCGAGCAGTTGTGGGAAACAACAATGGATCCCACTGTGCGCAGGCTACTACGGGTGCAGATTGATGACGCGATAACAGCTGATGAAATTTTCACCACCTTGATGGGTGACGAAGTGGAGCCTCGACGCGCGTTTATCGAAGCCAATGCGCTCTACGCAAGGAATATTGATATTTAATACAGCAAGTTCTCTGCAACTCACCGGAGTTGCCCCGTATCTCTGGTGATTGGCTAAGGGCAGGTTATTGGGCGTATTACAGAGGCCAATCGTAGTCTATGCTTAGCGGTGCATGGTCAGAAAACCGCTGTGCTTTATAAACCGAGGCGCTGCGTGCGAGCTTAGCTAAGCCAGGGGTTGCGATTTGATAATCAATGCGCCAACCTACGTTATTTGCCCACGCCTGACCGCGGTTAGACCACCACGTATAGGCTTCACCTGTTGTTGTGGGATACAGCTGTCGATAAACATCCACCCAGCCAAGGTCGTCAAATACTTTACTTAACCAGGCACGTTCCTCAGGCAAAAAGCCCGAGTTTTTTTGGTTGGACTTCCAGTTTTTAAGATCAATTTCCTGATGTGCAATGTTCCAGTCACCGCACAGCAAAACTTCCCGCTGGCCAGCTTTTGCTTCTAGCGCGAGTTGTTTAAGTTTCGGTTTAAATTGCTCTAAAAAACGAAACTTGGCTAGCTGACGCTCTTCAGAACTGGAGCCCGATGGCAGATACAGTGATACAACAGTCAAGCGGCCAAAATCTGCTTGAATGTAACGCCCTTCAGCATCAAACTCGGGATTACCAAAACCTTCGACAAGGTGGTTTGGCTGTTGACGAGAAAAAATACCGACACCGCTATAACCTTTTTTTTCTGCAGCATGAAAGTAGCTATTATAAAAATTCGGCGCTCGCACTACGGCGGGAATATCCGCGACATGGGCTTTTAGTTCCTGAACGCAAATAATGTCTGCGGCTTCTTTTACCAACCAGTCAAAAACACCTTTTTGTAACGCAGAACGAATCCCATTTAAATTCAAGCTGATAACTCGCAACATATAACGCTTCCCTGTCGATGTAGAATGCCTCAAATGAATGCAAATGCCATTAATACGAGCCAAAGCCAAGAGTTTATAGCTTTTGCCTGTGAGCTAGGTGTGCTGCGGTTTGGTGAATTTAAAACCAAGGCGGGGCGTCTTTCCCCCTACTTTTTTAACGCCGGGCTCTTCTATCACGGTGCGGCACTAGCCCGTCTGTGTGATTTTTATGCGCAGCGGATTATCGCTTCAGGCATATCGTTCGATATTCTGTTTGGGCCAGCCTATAAGGGCATTCCCTTGGCTGCGGGAACGGCGATTGCGTTGTCGCGGTTGGGCTACGACACGCCTTATGCATACAATCGTAAAGAAGCCAAAGATCATGGCGAGGGCGGCGTGTTGGTCGGCGCCCCGCTAAGAGGCCGGGTGTTGATTATTGATGATGTGATCTCCGCTGGCACCTCGGTGCGTGAATCCGTTGAAATAATTCGTCAAGCTGGCGCGACGCCCGCTGCTGTGGTGATTGCGCTTGATCGCCAGGAGCGTGGCGAAGGCGTGCTATCTGCTGTTCAGGAAGTTGAGCAATCATATGGCCTCTCGGTGTTAAGCATTGCTCGGCTAACTGATCTTATTCATTATTTGTCCGGCCAGCCGGAGCTAACCCAATATTTTTCTGCAGTAAGTGATTACCGGTTACGTTACGGTAGTGAATGATATTTCCTCAAGGAGACCGCAATGCGTCCGCTTTCTGCTTTGTTAATGACAACCACCTTCTTATGGGCAGCTGGCGAGGCTGCCGCACAGGCCCGAATTTTTTGTTGTGATGATGCCAAAAGCCGCAAAGTGTGCGCGGATTTTGTTCCGCCTGAGTGTGCAAATCGCGCTTATGAGGAACGTGACGGTCAGGGCAGAATAGTTAAAAAATATAATGCGCCGCTTACCGCCGAACAGCAAGCACTACGCACGGTGGAGCTGGCCAAAGCAGACGCAGAAAAACGCAAAGCGCTGGAAGAGCAACGACAGTCGGCTGCGTTGTTAGCGAACTATGCAAACGAAAAGGAAATTGATTCTGCACGAGACCGTGCGTTAGCGGCGATCGAAAAAAACCTTCAGCAGTCCCGGTCCAAACTGGATGAGGCGAATAAAGCGAAGAAAAAGCTGGATGGCGAAAAGGCTTCCTATAAAAATCAACCCTTGCCAGCACAGATCAAATCCTTGATTCGTGATAACGAAAGTGAGCTACGTGCACAGCAGGTAGCGATAGAGACGCAAACAAAAGAGATGGATGATGTTCGCGCACGCTTCGCTGCAGAAAAACAGCAGTATCTGGCATTGACCGGAAAAAAGCCAGAAACCGCCGCTACCGATGCGCCTGCAGCAGTGCCAGGGGCTGCCTCGGTAAAAAAGTAATTACCGCGCAATCAGCGCGCAGTCATTAAGTGGCGAGTTTTTTACGCAGCAAGTCATTGACTTGCTGCGGGTCGGCTTTACCTTTGGTGGCTTTCATCACTTGGCCGACTAGCGAATTGAAGGCTTTATCTTTACCAGCGTGAAATTCTTCAACGGATTTTGCGTTGGTAGCAAGCACTTCATCAATCACTGACTCAATAGCGCCGCTATCCGTGACTTGCGTTAAGCCACGCGCAGCGATGACGGCGTCGGCATCTTTTTCCTCACCTACCCATAAGGCATCGAATACTTCGCGCGCCATTTTGTTTGAGAGCGTGTTGTCGGTAATGCGGCGAATGATGCCAGCGAGTAAAGTCGGCGCTAGTGGTACGGCGTGCCCGGCAGATATTTCCATGCCGTCCTTGTTCAGGCGCCCCGCTACTTCGCCCATCACCCAGTTAGCGCAAAGTTTGGCGTTTTCGCGTCCGGCAGCGGTGAGTGTTTCCTCGAAATAATTTGCCATCTCGCGCGACGCAGAGAGCGTGGCGGCGTCATAAGCAGACAGCCCATAGTCCGACTCAAAACGCGCCTTCATCGCCTCTGGTAATTCTGGCAAAGACGCTTTGACTTCAGCAATCCAGGCGGGTGTAATTTCCAGCGGCAACAAATCGGGATCAGGGAAATAACGGTAATCGTGGGCGTCTTCCTTGCTGCGCATGGCGCGTGTCTCGCCGGTATCCGAGTTGAATAACACCGTGGCTTGTTGAATGGCACGGCCTTCTTCAATTTCGTTGATCTGCCACTGGACTTCAAAATCTATCGCTTGCTGCATGAAGCGGAAGGAATTGAGGTTCTTGATTTCGCGCCGTGTGCCGAATTCCTTTTGCCCGACCGGGCGCACAGACACGTTGGCGTCGCAGCGGAACGAGCCTTCCTGCATGTTGCCGTCGCAAATGCCGATCCATTGCACCAGTGCGTGCAAGGCCTTGGCATAGGCAACCGCTTCGGCAGAAGAACGCATGTCGGGTTCGGAAACGATTTCCAAGAGCGGTGTGCCGGCGCGGTTCAGGTCGATGCCAGTCTTGCCCTGGAAATCTTCATGCAACGATTTGCCGGCATCTTCTTCGAGGTGGGCGCGGGTCAGATGCACGTACTTCTCTACCTCGCCGACGCGAATCGCCAGCCCGCCACCCTGCACCACCGGAATCTCAAATTGGCTGATCTGGTAGCCTTTAGGCAGATCAGGATAGAAATAGTTCTTGCGCGCGAAGATCGAACGCGGCGCGATGGTGGCGCCGACGGCGAGGCCGAACTTGATGGCGCAGACCACGGCTTCACGGTTCAGCACCGGCAACACGCCAGGCAGCGCGATGTCGACGGCGCTCGACTGCACATTCGGCGATGCGCCGAACGCAACACTACTGCCGGAAAAAATTTTCGATTGGGTTTTAAGCTGGGTGTGCGTTTCCAAGCCGATAACGACTTCCCATTTCGTTGCACTCATGCCAAGCCCTCCGGCATGCGGCTATGCCAATCTGTGACTTGTTGGTATTGATGGGCGGTATTGAGCATTTTGGCTTCGTCAAACCAATGGCCGATGATTTGCAGGCCGACGGGCATGTTGTTATTGCCAAAACCGCAGGGCAAGGACATGCCCGGCAGTCCGGCGAGATTCGTCGAGATGGTGTAAATGTCGGAGAGATACATTTGCACTGGGTCGGCATTTTTCGCGCCAAAGGCGAAAGCGACGGAAGGCGAGGTGGGACCCATGATCACATCACATTGTTCGAATGCTGCGGAAAAGTCGGCGGCGATGAGACGGCGGATTTTTTGCGCTTGCAGGTAATACGCATCGTAATAACCATGCGAGAGCACATAGGTGCCGATCAGGATGCGGCGTTTGACTTCGGCGCCGAAACCCTGCGCCCGGGTTTTGGCGTACATGTCGGCGAGATCCGTGTATTCCGGTGCGCGATAGCCATAGCGCACGCCGTCGAAGCGCGAAAGATTCGAGCTGGCTTCAGCGGGCGCGATCACATAATACGCGGGCACGGACAAGGCCGAATTGGGCAAGCTGACCTCAACGGTGGTTGCGCCGAGCTTGCGGTATTCATCCAGCGCGGCCTCCACGGCGGAGCGCACGTCGGCGTCCATGCCGTCGCCGAAGAATTCTTTCGGCAAGCCAATTTTCAAACCGGTCAGCGGCTGATTTAGATCGCGGCTGTAGTCTTCAGCGGGGCGCTCCAGCGAGGTGGAATCTCGCGTATCGAACCCAGCCATTGCGGTGAGCAGCAGCGCACAATCTTCGGCGCTCTTGGCCATGGGCCCGGCTTGATCGAGGCTGGAAGCGAAGGCGATCATGCCATAGCGCGACACCACGCCATAGGTGGGTTTTATGCCGGTCAAGCCGCACAAGGCGGCGGGCTGGCGAATCGAGCCGCCGGTATCGGTGCCGGTTGCAGCCGGTGCCAGCCGCGCCGCAATCGCCGCAGCCGAACCGCCGGAGGAGCCACCCGGGACACGCGATACATCCCAGGGGTTTTTGACCGCGCCGAAGAACGAGGTTTCGTTCGATGAGCCCATGGCGAATTCGTCCATGTTGAGCTTGCCCAGTGTGACCATGCCGGCAGTGGCCATGCGCTCCACCACGTGCGCATCGTAAGGCGAGACAAAATTGGCCAGCATCTTCGAGCCGCAGGTGGTGCGCCAGCCTTGCGTGCAGAAGATGTCCTTGTGGGCGAGAGGAATGCCGCTCAATGGCGCTTTTGACTGAAATGCCACCGTGTCGCCAGCGCCGACTTTTCGGGCATCATCCGAACGTTGCGCTTGCGCCAGCGTTTTTTCACGGTCGGTGGTGATAAACGCATTCAGCGCCGGGTTCAGGCGCTCGATGCGATTCAGAAACAGCGTGGCAAGTTCAACCGCAGAAATTTTCCTCTGCGCCAGTGCGGCAGACAATTCTTTCAGGCTGGCGTTGATCATTCAATGACTTTCGGGACTAAATAAAGACCGCCATCAACTTCTGGCGCAATCGCCTGAAAATCAGCACGGCGATCTGTTTCGGTTATGCAGTCGGGACGCAGGCGTTGCACTACATCCACCGCATGCGCCATCGGTTCGATGCCCGTGGTATTCACAGCCTGCAAGCGCGCAATAAAGCCGAGAATATCGTTTAGCTGATCCTGTGTAGCAACGGATTCATCCGCAGAAAGCTCAATTCGGGCGAGTCGTGCGATACGGCCGACACCTTCTTGATTCAATGACATAATGGCGATAGTTAAGATTTAAATTTAAGAATTGAGCAGGGCCATTCAGTTAAGCCCGGCGTCAAGTTAAGGTATTATAAGCGCCTTCTTTTTCGCCTTTGCCTGTTTCGGTTTCGATTTGGGCAAGGCCCTTATTCAGGACCACTATGTTTAACTTTTTGCGTTCCTATTTTTCTAATGATTTGGCCATCGATTTAGGCACGGCTAACACGCTGATTTACGCGCGTGGCAGAGGTGTTGTGCTCGACGAACCCTCGGTTGTTGCTATTCGCATCGAAGGTGGTCCTAACGCTAAAAAAACTATTCAAGCCGTCGGCCACGAGGCCAAGCTGATGCTCGGTCGCAACCCGAAAGAGTTATCGGTCATTCGGCCGCTAAAAGATGGCGTGATTGCAGATTTCACCGTGACTGAGCAAATGCTCAAGCAGTTTATCCGCCGTGTGCATGAATCGCGGCTGCTCTCACCTTCTCCTCGCATTATCATTTGTGTGCCTTCTGGTTCAACGCAGGTAGAGCGCCGTGCGATTCGCGAATCCGCGCTAGGCGCTGGCGCATCCCAAGTGTATTTGATCGAAGAGCCCATGGCGGCTGCGCTAGGCGCAGGCTTGCCGGTGACAGATGCGACCGGCTCTATGGTCGTGGATATCGGTGGCGGAACTACGGAAGTAGGCGTCATTTCCCTGGGCGGTATGGTTTATGCCAATTCGGTGCGTGTCGGCGGGGATAAATTTGATGAATCAATCATCTCTTACATTAACCGCAACTATGGCATGCAGATTGGTGAAAATACAGCAGAACATATCAAGAAAACCATAGGCTCGGCGTTCCCAGGCAGCGAAGTCAAGGAAATGGAAGTCTCAGGCATCAATCGTGCCGAAGGTATTCCACGCAAATTCACAATTTCTTCTAACGAAATCCTCGAAGCATTGACTGAACCACTGAATCAAGTGGTCAGAGCCGTCAAAGATGCATTGGAAAGAACGCCGCCAGAGCTTGGCTCTGACATCGCCGAGCGTGGCATGGTGCTCACCGGTGGCGGTGCGTTGTTGAAAGATCTGGACCGCTTGCTTGCAGAAGAAACCGGGCTGCCAGTTATCGTGGCCGATGATCCGCTGACGTGCGTCGCTCGCGGTTCAGGGCTTGCTTTAGAAAAGATGGACAAACTCGGTAGTATTTTTGCCACTGAATAAGTCGCTTTTCGTATAGCTTGTTTCACGGTGCACCACTTGGTGCACTCGATTATTTATTTTCGGGAACACCACCTGCCTGATGTCCGCAATAGGCCACGAGCCGCCACCATTTTTCAATAGGGGTCCGGCACCGCTTGTGCGCCTATTATTTTTTGTCGCGGCGTCTATCACTCTTATGGTGGCGGATTTGCGCTTCCACACGCTGGAATGGACGCGCCTCACCGCAACGAACCTAGTCTGGCCGATTCAACGTGCGGCCTGGTTGCCCATTCAAGCAGCAGATAATATCGGGCACTACTTTATTCGGCAGTCCGATCTGCAAGCAGAAACTGAGTCTTTGCAGCAGGAACGCATGAAGGCCGCCAGGCTACTGCTGCGACAGCGGCATCTGGAAGACGAAAATCAGCGTCTGCGGGTTTTGCTCGATATGAAAATGCGCCAATCGACCAATGGACAGATTGCCGAGATTATTTATGCCGCACGTGACCCATTTTCGCGTCATGTCATTATCGACAAAGGGTTGCAGCAAGGTATACAAGCCGGCCAGGTTATCGTGGATGAGCATGGCGTCATAGGGCAAGTGATACGTAGCTTTGCGCGCACGGCAGAAGTGTCATTACTGACGGATAAGCGACAGGCTATCCCTGTCCAGGTGCAACGCAATGGTTTGCGATCAGTACTCTTCGGTGCAGGGAACGGTCGCATGGAACTCCGATTTTTGAGTGCCGATACGGATGTTCAGGTGGGTGATATTTTGGTGACATCAGGCCTTGATGGTATTTATCTCGCAGGGTTGCCTGTGGCGAAAGTGACCAAGATTGATCACGACAATACCTATTTTTTCGCCCGTATTACCTGTGATCCGGTAGCGGGAATTGAGCATCACGGCTTGGTGCTGGTTCTTGATTCGCGTAAACCGCTGGTTTTGCCGCCGATCGAAGAACTCTCACCTGAAAAATTGAAGCATGGCAGAAAGGAGAAAAGATGATGGAGTCACCGCATTCCATGCGCCGCATCCTTTTGCCCGCCAAAAACTGGTTTATTGTGATGACCTTATGTGCGGCTTTGTTGCTGAACATGATCCCTTTTGGCTATTTTCTGGGCATTCCTGACTGGATCGCCCTGGTGTTGGTTTTTTGGTGTTTGCATCAGCCTTTGAAGGTGGGCATGAGTGCAGGATTCATTCTTGGGTTGCTGATGGATGTAGTCGATGCGAGCGTGATGGGCCAACATGCCTTGGCATATGTGTTTCTCGCCTATGCAGCGGCTGCGTTATCGCGGCGCGTTTTGTGGTTTCCATTGTGGCAACAGGCATTGCATGTTCTGTTGCTCTGCTTGGGTGGGCAACTTATTATGTTGATCGCCCGGATGTTGAGTGGCGCTGATTTTCCTGGCCTTAGTTGGTTTCTTTCCAGCTTCACGGGCGCACTGCTTTGGTATCCGCTGACTTATTTATTACTTGCACCCCAGTTTCAGCCACAAGAAAAAGATTTTCATCGGCCAATTTAATTTGCGATGAAAATTACTCACGATGATGATGCACTAGGTAAATTTCATTCGCGTCTGGCAGTCGCTGGTGGTTTTGTTTTGCTCTGTTTTGTTTTGCTTGTGTTGCGTTTTGCTTGGCTGCAAATTATTCAATATGGGTACTACCAAACGCGGGCAGAAGACAACCGTATTTCTTTGGTGCCTATTGCGCCCAGCCGTGGTCTGATCGTTGATCGCAATAATCTGCAACTGGCAAACAACTATTCGGCGTACACGCTGGAAATTACACCTGCCCAGATTGATCATCTTGAGCGCACGATTGACGACTTGGCCACGGTGATCGATATTCAGCCTAAAGATCGAAAGCGGTTTAAGAAATTGCTGGAAGAGAGCAAGAATTTTGAGTCTTTGCCCATTCGTTCCCGTTTGACGGATGAGGAGGTTGCAAAATTTGTTGCCCAACGCTATCGGTTTCCCGGTGTGGATCTTAAAGCGCGGCTATTTCGCCATTATCCTAAAGAGGCTTTTGCTTCTAGTACGCTGGGTTATATCGGGCGCATTACGGATCGTGACCTGGATAAAATTGAAGCTATTGGTCAAGAAGCAAATTACCGGGGCACTGACCACTTTGGCAAAACCGGGCTGGAGCAGCATTATGAATTCGAGTTGCATGGTACAACTGGTTTTGAGCAAGTAGAAGTGGATGCGGGCGGCCGCGCGGTGCGCACGCTGGCGCGGACAGCGCCTGTGCCAGGAAACAATTTGACACTCACGCTGGATGCAGAATTGCAGAGTATTGCAGAGCAAGCATTTGGTGATAGAAAAGGTGCACTGGTTGCGATAGAACCTTCAACCGGGGGTGTTCTCGCGCTGGTTTCCATGCCCAATTACGATCCGAATTTGTTTGTCGACGGTATAGATACGCAAAGCTGGAAGGTGTTGAATGAGTCGCCGGATAAACCCATGGTGAACCGGGCGCTTAACGGGGTATATCCCCCGGGATCAACTTTTAAACCGTTCATGGCGTTGGCTGCACTTGCATCTGGCAAGCGTACGCCACATCAAGCCATTTTTGATCCGGGCTTCTACATATTTGGCAACCATACGTTTCGGGATGACAAAAAAGGTGGTCATGGCATGGTAGATATGTATAAGTCCATTGTCGAATCGTGCGATACCTATTACTACGTGCTGGCCAATGACTTGGGTATCGATAATATTGCGCGGTTTATGGCTGAATTCGGATTCGGAAATTTCACCGGTATTGACATCCAAGGAGAATCAAAAGGAGTTTTGCCCTCGACCGATTGGAAGAAAAAACGTTTCAAAAGTCCCGCACAAAAGAAATGGTATGCCGGTGAAACCATCTCTATCAGTATCGGCCAAGGCTATAACGCTTACACACCTATTCAGCTTGCGCAAGCGGTGGCGACATTGGCAAACAATGGCACTATGTTTCGCCCGCATTTGGTCAAATTTATTACTGATAGCCGCACGGGTGTGCGTAAATTGGTCGAACCGCAACCATTGAAAAAAATCGATTTGAACCCTGAGCATATCGAAGTGATCAAGCAGGCAATGATCGGTGTTAATAAAGAAGGCACGGGTGCACGTGCGTTTGCGGGCGCGGAATATGTGTCTGCGGGCAAGACTGGTACGTCTCAGGTTTTCTCACTCAAAGGCGCAGAATACAAACATCATTCCATTAAACAGGAGTTGCGCGACCATGCTTTGTTCATCGCTTTTGCGCCAGCGAATGCGCCAAAAATTGCGCTGGCTGTGGTGGTCGAAAATGGGGGCTTTGGCGCCCAGGCTGCTGCACCTATTGCGCGGCAGATATTTGATTACTATCTTTTAGGCAAACGGCCAAAAGCGCCTGCGGCTGTTGATGAAGCCGCAGTCGAGAGAGATGACGAATGAGGCAAGCCTTTCCTCTTGTTGTACGTGCTTGGTGGCAACGATTGATCTCCCCGCTGGATTTACCGCTGCTAGGTATCTGCGGATTGCTTTTGTTAGTCGCGGTAGGCGTTATGGGGAGCGCTTCGCCTGAACGCATTGGCGCTCAATTGACAAATATGGCGCTGGCATTAGTCATCATGCGAGTGGTGGCTGGGCTATCGCCCCAACGATTAGCCAGCATGGCTGTGCTGGTTTATCTAGTGGGCATTGGTTTGCTGATTGGTGTGGCCTTGTTCGGTGACATCTCCAAAGGTGCCCGGCGTTGGCTGAATTTAGGATTCATGCGCTCGCAGCCGTCCGAAATCATGAAAATTTCCATGCCGTTGTTACTCGCCTGGTTTTTTCATCAGCGCACAACGCGTCTCCGGCTGGTTGATTTCTTTATTGCGGCTTTGCTGCTGTTGGTACCTGTGGGCTTGATTATGCGCCAGCCGGATTTGGGTACGGCCTTGTTGGTTTTGGCGGCCGGGTTTTATGTGATTTTCTTTGCTGGTCTGTCATGGAAAATTCTTGGGGGGATGGCGCTTATTGCGCTGGCCACAGCACCTGTGGCTTGGAGTTTTTTGCATGACTATCAACGCAATCGTATCTTGACACTGCTCGATCCAGAAAAAGACCCGCTCGGCAAAGGTTTCCACATTATTCAATCCACTATCGCCATTGGCTCGGGGGGCATATTTGGTAAGGGTTGGCGAGAAGGAACGCAATCGCAACTTGAATTCATACCCGAGCACCATACGGATTTTATCTTCGCTGTTTTTGCCGAAGAATTTGGCTTCGTGGGCAATGTTGCGCTCCTGACTTTGTACGGCATATTGATTGGCCGCGGGTTCGTGATCGCGGCGCAAGCGACATCGCTTTTTGGTCGTCTGCTGGCTGGGTCGATCACGATGATTTTTTTCACTTATGCGTTTGTTAATATCGGCATGGTATCCGGCTTTTTGCCGGTGGTTGGTGTGCCGCTGCCGCTAGTGAGTTACGGTGGCACTTCGTTGGTGACACTATTTATTGGTATTGGTATGTTGATGTCAATCCATAAAGGTCGCATGCTGGTACAAAAATGAAACGAATATTTTTTCTAGCGCTGTGGCCATTGTTTTTCGCCGCTTGTGGATCGCAACCCCCCAGGCCTGTGATTGATCACAGTGCAAACAAGGTTCCTACCGTCCGAAAAGGGGACTCGCTTCGCGGCGTATTACCAGCGCCGACTTTTAAAGCTGGGGCTCCAGAAGAACTACCTGGCGACAGGTCCCAGAGGCCTGGCGGCTATTACAAGGATGATGGTCCGGGTGATAACCCACCCGAAAATATTGAGGCTATACCTGATGCCGTACCGCGTGATGAACTACTGAACCGTTTTGCCAATAACAAATATTCTGTATTCGGTAAAGACTATGTGCCGCTTGATGAACGTACTACCTACAAAGAAACGGGTATCGCGAGTTGGTATGGTCGTAAATTTCATGGCCAGAAAACTTCTAGCGGCGAGATTTACGATATGTATGGCATGACAGCCGCCCACCCCACGCTGCCGATTCCTTCGTATGTGCGAGTGACTAATCAACGCAATGGAAAATCCGTAGTTCTGCGCGTCAATGATCGTGGCCCGTTCCACGCGAACCGCGTGATTGATCTTTCTTGGGTGGCCGCATATAAGCTGGGCTACCTTGAACAAGGCAGCACCCAGGTTGAGGTGGAAAGCATTTTGTCTGGCAGTCGGTCAAGTAGGCAGCCGATAATTTTTGGTGGGTCGTCGAAGGCCGTATCCACCTCGCTACCCGAAGTAAGTCGCCTGCAAGGACATTTCATTCAAGTCGGTGCCTTTGGCAATCGTGATAACGCTGAAGCGCTAAGGGGTAGATTAGCAAGAGAATTAGGCTCGCTAGGGGATAAGCTAGTAATTGACAGCACCGGTGGCTCTTTTCGTGTGCAGTTAGGACCATGGGCGGATTCTTCTGCTGCAGAGCAAGCGAGAAATCAAGTGCGCGAGAACTTCGGCTTGACTGCTATTATTGTTCATCGGTAGCGAATGAAAATTCATGAGCATTACAAATATTGCTTTGCAGCATATTGAAACGCATGACATTTGTTTCATGAATTTGTAAAAAAACTGGGCGCAATGCCTTGTCTTAAGGCGCTTGATCATGTTAACCTGCAGCCAGTCTTCTACAAGTGTGTAGCGTAAGTTGTGTCGCAGCGGCAACAATGGCGAATAGTTTTTTTATTAGCGTTTTTGCGTTGTGTTGCGAGTTCCAAAAAATGTATAAGGGTGTAAAAAATATAAGCCCAAAACAGGGGGAGTAGTTTGTCGTTTCTTGACTCTGATCTGATATGAGAACCGCTTATTCAGTGTTCGCTTACCATCCGAATTAGTGTGGCCGCGAGTAAATTTCTTCGTGAGTTGCCTGAGTCGATTTTTTATCTGAATCATTTATCAACCAAACAAACCGTCTATGAAAATCAAAACCTCTACGATTAGCCTGGCATGTGCTGCATTGCTTGTCGGCTTGAGTGGCTGCAGCGGCGAAGCGGATCTCACCGCAGTGCAAACCGAGCGCGCCAAGCCCATACAGCGCAGCGATATCATGCAGGCCATGGCAACACATGGCACCCACGTTGTTGTGGGGACGCAAAGCGGCGCGGTCATTACCTCTGTTGACTCGGGTAAAACCTGGACTCGTCAAGAGCTCGATAAACCGTTCCTGGCTTCCATCATTGACATGGCGTCTTGTTCCGATGGGAGTTTTATTGGCCTCGATTTTTATGGCCGAGTCTGGGGCAGTGATGTCAAAGGCCAAAAATGGGTTGCGCACAAACTTGAAGCCCCCCAAACAGGCTTAACCATTTCCTGCGACAAGTCTGGCGCATGGTGGGTTGCGGGCACTTATGCCACTATTGCCAAAAGCAGCGACCAGGGGAAAACGTGGCGTGTCATTGATAACCAGCAGGATGCACAAATTACCACTTTGCGTTGGGTCAATGAACAACGCGCGATTGCGATGGGTGAATTTGGTCTTGTGCTAAGAACAGACGACGGTGGTGAGACCTGGCAGAAGCTAACCCCGGTATCCGAAGATTTTTATGCTTACGATGTTTTGTTCATTGACGAGAACACCGCCTGGGTTTCAGGTGTTGCAGGTCAGATGCGGCTAACCAAGGATGGTGGTAAAACTTGGGAGATCAAGGAGAGCAAAGCAGGCGCTCCATTGTATCGATTGTTCCTGCATAAAGGCACACCCTATGGCGTTGGTGCTCGCGGTACGGTAGCGCGGCTGGAAGGCGAAGTTTGGCAGCCAGTCACTTATCCCGATGCGATTCCTGTGTTTCTGGGTAGCGGCGCATCACTTGAAGGAAGTGACAATCTTCTGATTGGCGGTCCGGCTGGATTGCTGCGTTCTGTGCTAATAAAGTGATCATCACTAATTAATCAACAAAGTAATTAACCGGAGTCACCAAAGATTATGGTTACACGAGCGTTCGTAGGTTTCCGCGACAAAATGACCCATTTCCTTCATCGCGGCGAGGATTGGCTGTTTGCCAACCCCAAAATTGTTCTTGCAATCGTCGGGATTATGACGGCAGCGTTTGCCTGGCAAGTGCCGAAATTGCAGATTTTCAGTGACTTTAATGATCTGCTGCCACAAAAGCATGCCTACATCCAAGTGTACAATCGGATGAAAGAGAACTTTGGTGGCGCTAATTCCGTCATCATGGCCATTGAGGTTGAAAAAGGCACCATTTTTAACGAGCAAACGTTGGCCTTGATTCACAAGGCGACGCAAGGCGTTGATAACCTGCCTAGCGTTAATCACAATTTGGTTAGCTCACTTGCCCATCGCACGGTGCGTAAAGTATCGCTCTCTCCTGAAGGTGGGTTTGTTTCCGAGCTTTACTACGATAGCCAAGAGCCAAAATACACACCAGAGCGCTTGGCTAAATTACAAGCGGATATTCTGGCTGACCCAGCGGTATATGGTCTTTTAGTCTCGCCTGACCTCAAAGCTGCACTAATCCGCGCCCAGCTTAACGAAGGAAATGTTGATTATCCTAAGTTTTTCAATGAGCTAAAAACACTGCGTGATTCGTTAGCGAGTTCTGGACATAAAGTTCATGTCACAGGTAACCCGGTACTGACAGCTTGGGTATACACCTATTTGCCGGAGATGGTTTCAATTCTTGCCTGGACGGCAGTTTTGTTAGCCACGCTATTGATTCTTTATTATCGCCGACTGTACGGGATTGCACTGCCAATATTGGGCATTGCGCTTTCTACGCTGTGGGGGTTAGGTTTCATGGCGGCAATGGGTATCAATCTTGAGCCTTTGAGCTTGCCGATTCCATTCTTGATTGCCGCTCGTGCCATGTCGCACGGCACACAGCTCGTTTCGCGATACTACGAAGAGCTTGATGTGCATAAAAATGCAGCTATTTCCGCACGTAAAACATTGGAAGCGCTGTTCCGTCCTGGCTCACTGGCGATTATTGTAGACGCCATCGGGATTACCGTACTGATGCTCGGTACTGCGCCGTTTAACACCAAGTTGGGTGCGGCGGCTGGCTTCTGGGGCTTCTCGGTTATTTTCACCGTGCATTTCATGATTCCGCTGGCTTTGAGTGTACTACCGCAACCCAAGAAAACCATGAATGGTAATGTGGCGGTTCGTGATGCTCTAGGCGCATTCATGCGTTACACGGGTGGCACCACCACCGGCGCACGTGTGATTCTGCTGATAACTTTCTTGCTTATGGCAGGATCTTTCACCCTTATCCGTCACGTTCAGATTGGTGAATCTGAGCCCGGTTCACCACTCTTGGCCCGTGATCACGACTTCAACTTGTCGACCAAGGCAATTAACGAACGCTTCCCTGGCTCGGAAGAACTCAACATTATCATTCGCACCGATGAGCCCGGCGGCATTAAAAAGCCGGCTGTTATGGCGGCGGTTGAGCGCTTTCAAGCGCACATGATGAGTGACCCCGCCGTTGGTGGCACCAGGGCGCTGCCCATTGTCGTGCGTGTTTTCAACCGGCTGACACACAGTGATGATCCACGCTGGATGCAAACACCATCGACAGCCGCAGAAAGTGGTGGCCTCATGTTTGCCTTCATGGCTTCAAGTCCGATTCCTGGCGCGCTAAAAGAATTCATCACGCCAGAAGATACCGAAGCTAACCTCGTCTTTTATTACAAAGATCATCAGGCTACAACCATCACTCGTGCCACCGCCATGGCGCTCGAAGGCAAGAAGATGATCGAAGCCGAAGTGCCAGGTGTGCATGTGGAGCTTGCGGGCGGCATCATTGGGGTAAACGCAGCAGGTAACGAAGCATTGCACCGTGATCACATGATTATTATTCCCGCTGTGCTGGTGTTGTCTTTCTTGCTGGTTGCTGTGTATTACCAGTCGCTGCACGCTGGCTGGCTAATGATCTTCCCCATGTTGTTTGCTACTGCCATGACCTATGCCTATATGGGCTGGAAAAATATCGGCATCAACGTAAATACAGTGCCGGTGATTACCGTGGGCGTTGGAGTGGGTATTGACTACGCGGTGTACTTTATGGACCGCATCCGTGAAGAGTTTGCCCATACGCGCAATATGCACAAAGCCGTGATCAACGCTGTGGCCACCACCGGTTATGCGGTGAGTTTTACGGCTGCCACGCTCATTGCAGGTGTGGTTTTGTGGATATTCATGTCGAGTCTGCGTTTTCAGTCAGATACCGCCATGCTGCTCTCGTTCATGCTGATTGTGAACGCTATTGCGGCCATGTTTATTGTTCCTGCCTGGTGTGTTGTATTTAAACCGCATTTCGTTACAGCTACTGAAGTTGATGCGGATGGCGTGATTCAAGAAAAAGTTTAAAAAAGAAAAACTCTGCCAACGCCAATATAGAAAATATTGGCGTTGGCAGAAACAATAAAAAGCAGGTGGAGTCGTAAGTTATTTTCCGCAGGATTTAGCGGCGTGAAGTGGTTTTGCCAGCAACATGTTGGTAGAGCAGGCTGGCGAAGTGTTTAACTTATAGGGGGTAAGCAATGTACAAGCACAAACGGAATAATAACTTCCGCAGTTACGCGACCAAATACACAACTAAATTCGCGACCATAGTGTCGCTAGGCTTGGCCGCTGTCACATTGACACCACAAGCTTTTGGGCAAGAGAGCTTGCCCGCGCTGGGCGAAGGTTCCAGCCCGTGGAAAGTGGATGTTTTTTATGAGAACGCCACCTACTTTCGTGGCAAAGACAACACGGGCAACAGTGTCGGGCTATCCAAATTCCGCAATACCTTGCAGGCAGAAGCTGATAAAGATCTTTCGAACGGCTGGGCCTTTCACGGTATTTTCCGTGGCACTTATGACGGCGTATATCAGCTGAATAAGGATGAGTATGGCAGGAATGCGGGTGGTGCAGTAGCGCTGGAAAGCTCTGCTCTCGCAGGTACCCCTGGTCATTATTTACCTTTTGGGCAAGGTGTTGTCAATTGGGCTACAGCGCAAGGGATAGGACTTCCGCCTTCAAATGCTTTTGGTTTTAACTCAACGATTCCTGGTGGGCAGGTTAATCCCTCCACAAGTCCTGCGGCGGTAGCCAATTTGCCATATAACCCTAACCAGGGTTTGCGTGTACTGTTTGATCGCTGGGGCAACAATCCCGGTGGGGTGCAAGTTGCTGTGCCGGTACGCCCATGCGATGTGGATAACCGCGGCTGTACTGATTTTGGTGGCTATGGGGATAAAAAGCGTAGCGAGTTAGAGTCGCCGGAATTTAACAGCAAGCTGGATTTTATTCGCGAGTTCTACGTCAAGAAAAATTTCAACCTGGATGATGGCAAACAAGTGTTTGTCAAGCTCGGTAAACAGCAGGTAGTCTGGGGCCGTACCGATTTGTTCCGCGTGCTGGATGTGATCAACCCGGTCGACTATTCGCGCAACAACATCTACGATGAGCTGCAAGACATCCGTATTCCGATGTGGATATTGCAAGCTGAATATCGCATGGGTGCAAGCGATACCTTCCAGGATCGTAACGTCTCGGTAGTGTGGAACTTTGATCAGTTCCGGCCAAATAATCTGGGCCAGTGCGGCACGCCGAATTCGATTCTCGATGCGGCGTGTATCCTCCGTGCGTTCAAGTCGCTTTGGGATAACGGGGGTACGATTGCTAACTTTGCCAGTGCTCTTCCTCCTGGCACACCAGGAAATGGCCCCCATCTATCCACTGATTTTGGTCCGCACACCATTGGTATTCGTAATGTCGAGCTGCCCGATTGGTCGTTTAAAAACACCCAACTAGGTATCAAATGGGAAGGCGTTACAGCAGGGGGTTTCAGTTTCTCGCTTAATGGCCTGACCTATCGCTCACAGCTGCCCAGTCTGCACATGTTTAATGTGGGTGCACTGAACCCCTTTACTGGGGCGATAGTAAATACATCCGACCTGATAGCTTTTGATCTGGTCTACCCTCGTGTCAGTTTGATTGGGGGTTCGGCTGACTTTCAGATTCCAGATGCCAATCTAGCTGTTCGCCTAGAAGCCGCATTGACCCACGGTGAAGAGTTTGGTAATTCGGCGCAAGCTTCGGGCTATTCTAAAAACCGAGTGTTTCGTTCAGTGATCGGTTTGGATCGACCCACGATCATTCCCTGGATCAACGAAGCCGAAGCCACGCTGTTCTCAGCGCAGCTTTTCTATCAGCATATTTTTGACCATGAGTTATATGACCGTCCATTTGGAAAAGTAGGTATGGTGGATTGGGAAAATAACTTCACCGGTACTTTGCTGATCCGTGCCTCCTTGCTGAATGCCCGGTTGAACCCACAAGTAGTGCTGGCACGTGACTTTAAAGCGCACGCATTTGCTGTGGCACCATCCGTGTCATATCGCTATTCTGACAACCTGTCATTTAATGTGGGCGCAAACTTCAAGTTCCTTGATGATGACAAGCGCTTGCATTTTGCAGATCAACGAGATTCCGGTTCATTTGCTCCCTTTGGCGCATACACCGATGCTAATGGCAATACGCAAACAGGCCCTGGCGCATGGGGTCTTAGCGGTTTAGTACCCCTCGGCGCTTTCCGAGCTGGTCCGATTGGCGCCGCATGGAGAGAAGACGAAATTCAATTCAGCATGAAATACAAGTTCTGATCGCAGGTGAAAAGTCGGCGCTGGCAATACGGTAAAACAGCGCCGACCAACCACCAGTCAATAACGAACTATTTCAAATACACCACGAGAGAGGTTACTGCAATGAATATCAAGGCAAACACCCGTACCCTGAAAATTGTTGCTGCGTGTGCCGCAGCATTTCTAGCCCAGGCAGCGCATGCTGTGACCGATGCCGAGCTGGAAGAAGCGTTCTTTCCTTACAAAAAAGGCTTTCCTACCGCACCTGGCCTAAAAGCCGGCATGGTGATCAACAAAAGCAACGTCGACCAGTTCAAGGATATTATTATCCCGGGTCACTTCAAGTTAATTAAAGACGGCTGGATGGAAATTCCTGTAGCTGCCACATTTGATATGCCGCTGCCCAAGCCGTATATTGAAGCTACGAAGCAACATGCTGATAAGGTCAAGCTGGGCACGACGATTGAGGGCTTTGTCTCTGGCCGCCCTTTCCCGCAACAACCCTCTGCCTCCGACCCGCGTGCGGGTGAAAAGCTGGCCTGGAACTTCAAATATGGTTTGAACTGGGGTGACGGCGCTATTATTTACCCGTTCTATTGGCGTTATATCAATGCCAATACTGGCGCGATTGAGCGCACCATGAAGTTTGAGTTTCACTTCCTGAACTTCATGCATCGCATCGTAAATGACCCAAAGCCCAATATCACGCCGAATCCATCGCAGCTTTATCGCGGTACTTATGTCAAGGTACATGAGCCACTGGATCTGAAAAACACCCAACTGCTGATTCAGGCCTATGAGGATGATTTAAAACGTAGTGATGCGTATCTATACCTTGGGTTTCAGCGTCGCGTGCGTCGCTTGGCTACGGGCCAGACAACGGATTCCTTCCTAGGCTCCGACTTGATGATCGAAGATTTTGAAGGCTACAACGGTCGAGTATCTGACTACAAATGGAAGTTCATCGAAACCAAAAATGCGCTGATGCCTTACTACAAGCATAATGAGATGAAAAAATTCCATCCTGATTTCAAGGAAGCTGACGGATATAAATTTATTGGTTTCACTGGTAAGGCAAATTGCACGCCGGATATCACCTGGCAATTACGTAAAGTCCATGTGCTTGAAGGCCGCCCGGTAGATGCTGGTCATCCTATCAGCAAGCGCTTGATTTATCTGGATGCTCAGATCATGACGCCTTCCATGTCGACTATCTATGATCGTAAAGGCGAAATCTGGAAGTCCTTCCAAATTGGTAAAGCACATCCTGATTTTCATCTATCAATCAACAAAGACTCAGGTATTCCGCTGGATGACTCGGGCTCGGTGATAGATTTGCAGTCAAATCACTGTACAGCAATTACTTTCCGCGGTGAGATTGATCCGGCCAAAAATCCGGCAACTATTTTCCAAGTGCAGAATTTGCGCGGCGGAGACTAATCGTTCAAGAAGCTGAATTCAAACGGGAGCGTGAGCTCCCGTTTTTTCTTATACAAAACCAGAAAGTTAGAGAGGACATTGATCGTGACGCAATTAACCCATGAGGAAGCCATCAAACGTGCGGAATATGTCGGCCAGATCGCTGAAGCCGAATTGTTCGAAGCAGACCGTCGAGGCGGCTATTCGACAAAATTGAAAGACGCGATTCACGAAATGCAATTGCATCGTTTGATGCGCCCCAAGCGTTATGGCGGCTTTGGTATGACACACCGCACTTTTTCAGAGGTGGTGCGCACCATTGGCCAGCACAGCGTTTCCGGTGCATGGGTGACATATTTCATGCCCTTGCATGAAACCTGGGTTGCGCTATTGCCCCCGAAGGGCCGCGAAGAGATTTTCAGCGAAGATAAATTTGTTGCGGATATTTTTTTCCCCATTGGCAAGGTTGACTATGTCGACGGCGGCGTGCGCTTGAGTGGCCAGTGGAACTGGGGCAGCGGCATTGATTTTTGTGAATGGATCGGTCTGGGTGCCATTGTGGATGTGCCGGGCACTGATTGCGGCCCGCAACCTTGCCTGGTGACTGTGCGTGTTTCCGAAGGCGAAGTCATTCAAAACTGGGATACGTTTGGCCTGCGTGGCACAGGTAGCAAAGGCATCAAGGTGCAAGATGTGTTCGTACCCTGGCATCGGGTATTGCCGGTGGGCAGTGCCAAAGGCAGCGTGACGCCGATCGGTGGCGAATACGACGCCGATGAGCCAGTTTATCGCGTGCCTTTCATGCCAGCCTTCGCACTGGGTTTTAATTCGGTGTGTATTGGCGCCATGCAGCGCTTGCATAAAGAGTTGCATAGCCGCATCAAGGCGCGCCAGCGCGTGGTATTGGGTGGGCAAGAATGGGAATCCCCCGTGGCACAGCGCAATCTGGGCGAGGTGACTACCTGGATCGAGCAAGCAGAAGCGTTAAATGACCGTTATGTGCAGCAGCTTGAAGACTGGCGCATCGCAGGTACGACATCCGTCTCGCCTTTAGAAGAAAACCGTCTGTCTGCCTGGCGTTCATCCATCGCTAAAACAGCGGCTCAGGTGGGTTTTCGCACCCTGGAGTTATTGGGTGGAGCGGCGACTTACAAAGGCGATATCGTGGAAGTCTTTGCCCGTGATCTGATGATGGTTTCCATTCATGTGACGCAAATTTATGAAGACCACATGATGTATTACGGCCGTACGCAATATGGTTTGAGCGGACATCCACTGGGTTAAGTCAAACTGTTGCGCAAGTCGCTACGAAAATGGAGTGATTAAAAGCATTCAGGGGGGCGCAGACCCCCGCTTTTTTGGCTTAATAAAATAATGAATGAGGAGTGAAGGTCATGGCGCAATTAACTCATGAAGAAGCGATAAAACGGGCGGAATATGTTGGCCAAGTGGCTGAAGCTGAACTCTTCGAAGCGGATCGCAACGGGGGGTACTCGACCAAGCTCAAAGACGCCATTCACGAGACGCAGCTGCACCGTTTGTTGCGTCCTAAACGCTATGGTGGTCATGGCCTAGGGCACCGGACATTTTCTGAAGTGGTGCGCACCGTGTCGCAACACAGTGTTTCTGGCGGTTGGGTGACTTACTTCATGCCGTTGCATGAAAACTGGGTAGCCTTGTTACCACCGCAAGGTCGTGAGGAAATTTTTTCTGCCGACAAGTTTGTGGCGGATATATTTTTTCCTATCGGTACGGTGACGTATGTTGAAGGCGGTGTGCGCTTAAGCGGTCAGTGGAACTGGGGAAGTGGCATTGATTTTTGCGAATGGATAGGCTTGGGTGCGATTGTTGATGTGCCGGGTAGCGGCCCACAGCCCTGTTTGGTGACTATCAAGGTTGCTGAAGGGGAAATCATTCAGAACTGGGATACCTATGGGTTGCGCGGCAGCGGGAGCAAAGGAATTAAAGTTAACGATGTTTTTGTGCCATGGCACAGGGTGTTGCCGGTTGCTGCCGCAAAGAAAAATAACACCCCGATCGGGGGCGAATATGATCCGCAAGAACCCGTTTATCGTGTCCCTTTTATGCCGGCGTTTACTCTGGGGTTTGGTGCCATCAGTCTGGGTGGCATGCAGCGTTTGCAAAAAGAGTTGCATACACGTATTCGAGCGCGTCAGCGTGTCCTGCTTGGCGGACAAGAATGGGAGTCGCCAGTAGCACAGCGCAATTTTGGCGAAGTAGTAACTCAAATCGAGCAGGCAGAAGCCTTGCACGAACGGTATATAAAGCAGCTGGAAGATTGGTGTGCCGAAGGTAAAACTGCTTGCACTCCGCAAGAAGAAAATCGCCTAGGTGCGTGGCGATCGATGGTTGCCAGAACAGGTATGCAAATCGGCTTTCGCACGTTGGAATTGCTTGGTGGTGCCGCAACATATAAAGGCGATATTGTTGAGGTGTTTTCACGCGACTTGGTCATGGTGTCACTACAAGTAGGTCAAGCCTATGAAGATCACATGATGTTCTACGGCCGTGCGCAGTATGGGTTGAGTGGTCACCCACTCGGCTGATCTCGGCACCCGGCAGTACTAGATTTGCTCAGGCTTGTAGCCTGTATCGTGCAATTCAGCCATCCTATACGTCTCGGCAGACAACTATAATTCGATTTTGTCTTTGAGTCGGTGATTCTGCTATGCGCTACCTTACCCTTCTGCTTGCCTGCCTGCCTTGGGTTGCCAGCTTGGCACAAACGCCTGTGGTGCCAGCCGCTCCGGTTACTATTCCCGTACCTACCTTGAGCGCACGTGCATGGATACTGGTTGACTACGCTACCGGACAGGTGTTGGCTGAACATAATTCGAAGCAGCGGCTTGAGCCTGCCTCGTTGACCAAGATGATGACCACGTATCTGGTCGCCGAAGCACTGGCGGACAAGCGGTTGTCACTCCAGCAACCCGTGGTTGTTTCCGAACGGGCCTGGCGCACGCAAGGCTCACGTAGCTTTGTGCCCGTCAATGGACAGGTATTGGTGGATGATCTGCTCAAAGGTATGGTGATTCAGTCAGGCAACGATGCATCTGTTGCCTTGGCGGAAGCTGTTGGCGGCAGTGAGCCGGCATTCGCCATCATGATGAATCAGACAGCGCAGCGGTTAGGCTTGAAAGACACGAATTTCCTGAATGCCAGCGGTTTTTTTGACGGCGCCCAGCCCACACACTACTCTACCGCTCACGATATGGCGCGGCTAGCCGCAGCGCTGGTGCGAGAGCACCCTGAAATACATCGCCTGCACGCGACAAAGGAATATACCTACGCGGGTATCCGTCAGTACAACCGGAATCGCCTGTTATGGGCCGATCCCACGGTTGATGGTTTGAAAACAGGTCATTCGAATGCGGCGGGTTATTGTTTGGTCGCCACTTCGTTGCGCGCGCCGCGCCGATTGATATCGGTCGTGTTAGGCGCGCCTTCGGATGAAGCCCGTGCGCGTGATTCGCTCAATTTGTTGAGTTGGGGTTACATGGCGTTTGATGCAATCAAAGTGTATGGCAAAGGCCAGACGGTCTCGCAGTTCAAAGTATTCAAGGGCGCGCAAAATACGGTTAAGGTAGGCGTCACGGAAGACTTGATTATTTCTTTGCCACGCGGGATGGCGGCTAAGCTCACCACGCGGCTTGAGAGCCGCCAGCCTTTGCTGGGCCCGGTACATCTTGGAACAAAAGTCGGCACGCTCAAGCTCGCCTTGGGTGGGCAAGCGTGGGGCGAGTATCCCGTGGTCGCGTTGGAAGAAGTCCCGGTAGCAGGCTTCTTTGGCCGATTGTGGGACACCTTGGTGCTCTGGTTCCGGTGAGCACTCTGCTGTACCTGAACGGCCAGTGGTTGGCACCGGAAGATGCGCAGGTTTCGGTGATGGACCGCGGTTTTCTGTTCGGCGATGGCGTGTATGAAGTCATTCCGGTGTATTCGCGCCATCCATTCCGTCTTGACGAGCATTTAGGCCGTCTCGGCCGCAGCCTTGCTGCGATACAGCTAGATAACCCGCACACTCAGGCCGAGTGGACGGTATTGGTGAGTCGCCTTGTCGCCACTGCGGAATGGGATGACCAGTCAATTTATATTCAAGTCACGCGCGGGCCGATGGCGGTACGTAATCACGTCTTTCCCCAGGCCCCTGTGCCGACGGTATTACTGTTCGCCGAGCCGATGAATATGCCCAGCGCAGCGCAAGTCAGCGCAGGTGTGGCCGCGGTTTCTGCGGCGGATATCCGCTGGTTGCGATGTGATATCAAGTCAACCTCATTGCTGGCAAATTGCCTGTTGCGCCAGCAATCCGTGATGGCAGGCTGTGCCGAGACCGTGTTATTTCGCGATGGATTTTTGACCGAAGGTGCTGCTTCATCGATTTTTGTGGTGCGCAACGGTGTGCTGCTCGTCCCGATGAAAAATCATCTCATGCTGCCGGGCATTACCTATGACGTGCTGCTGGAGCTTGCCGCAGCAAACGGGGTGCCGGTTGAAGTACGCGATATTACCGAAGCCGAGACGCGCACGGCGGATGAATTATGGCTGGCTTCATCAACGCGCGAAGTGCTGCCGATTGTTCAGCTGGATGGGGTAAAAGTCGGCGCTGGCGATACGGCAACCGGCGCCCCGGGGCCATTGTTTGTTGCCATGTATGGCTGGTATCAAGAATACAAAACGCGAGTGATGCGACATGGATAAGCCAACATTGATCGATTTTCCCTGTGATTTTCCACTCAAGATCATGGGTGCACACGTGGATGATTTTGCGCAGACCATCGCTTCTGTGGTGATCAAACATGCACCCGAATTTGACGCTGCCACGATGACGCTGCGCCCTTCGCGCGCGGGCAATTATCTTGCGCTCACTTGTACCGTGCGCGCCACATCGCAAGCCCAACTGGATGCGTTATATCTCGAACTCAGTGCGCATTCGATGGTCAAGGTGGTGTTGTGATTGTGCGCACTCTGGGCCGTGTGGCGTATGCACCCACATTCGCCGCCATGCAAGCGTTTACCGCTGCGCGCCTGCCCGATACATCCGATGAAATCTGGCTGTGCGAGCATCCGCCAGTATTCACCCAAGGGCTGTCAGGCAAGGCTGAACATCTGTTACAAGACATTGGCATTCCGGTAGTGCAGATTGATCGAGGTGGACAGGTTACCTATCATGGTCCTGGCCAGGTGGTGGCCTATCTGCTGTTCGATCTGCGTCGTCGGCAATTCAAGGTGCGTGAATTCGTGCAGCGTATCGAGCAGGCAGTGATCGAGGTGTTGGCTGGTTATGGCGTTCATGCCGCACGTTTGGCGGGTGCGCCTGGGGTGTACGTCCAGGGGGCGAAGATTGCCGCCTTGGGTTTGCGGATCAAAGGCGGTTGCAGTTATCATGGTGTGGCGCTGAACGTGAATGTGGATTTGGTGCCCTATCAGGCAATCAACCCTTGCGGTTATGCGGGCATGCGGGTGACGCGCTTGAGTGATCTGGTCAAGACAGGCGATACTCTCACTATCACGCAGGTCGGCACACAGCTGGCCCAGGCGTTGATGCAGCAATTGGAAAACTTGGAAACCCATGACTGTTAAACAAAAAGGCGCAGCGAAAACCGCTCGCATCCCGATCAAGATTATTCCGGTCGCCACGGCGCTGAAAAAACCCGACTGGATTCGCGTCAAGGCAGGTAATTCAGCCACGCGCTTTGGCGAGATCAAACAGATTTTGCGTGAACATCAATTGCATACTGTGTGTGAAGAAGCGTCCTGCCCCAACATCGGCGAGTGCTTTGGCAATGGCACAGCGACCTTCATGATCCTCGGCGATTTATGCACACGGCGTTGCCCGTTTTGCGATGTCGGGCACGGTAAACCGCTTCCGCCGGAGGTTGACGAGCCGCTAAAACTCGCCCAGACCATCGCCGCGATGAAGTTGAATTATGTGGTGATTACCAGTGTCGACCGTGATGATTTACGCGATGGCGGCGCACAGCATTTTGTTGATTGCATCACGCAGATTCGCGCGCTGTCGCCGCGCACCAGAATAGAAGTACTGGTGCCGGATTTTCGTGGTCGGCTCGATCTCGCCATCAACATCCTCGGCACCCAACCGCCGGACATCATGAATCACAACATGGAAACTGTGCCGCGTCTGTACAAGCAAGCCAGGCCCGGTGCCGACTATGCGCATTCGCTGCGCCTGCTGCAGGAATTCAAACAACGTCATCCGCATGTTCCCTCCAAATCCGGTCTCATGGTGGGCCTGGGCGAGAGTGACGAAGAAATTCTCGCCACGATGCGCGACATGCGCGACCACGGTGTCGAGATGCTCACGCTTGGTCAATACCTCGCGCCTTCAGGCCATCACTTGCCCGTCATGCGCTATGTGCATCCCGATACCTTCACCTTATTCGAGCAGGCCGCGACAGCCATGGGTTTTACACATGCTGCTTGCGGGCCGATGGTGCGCTCTAGCTATCACGCCGACAGCCAGGCTCACGCTGCTGGCGCGATTTAAAAAGTCGGCGCTGGTGATACGGTAACTCCGCTGCGGCTTTTGTCATGCACACGCTGAACGCCGCGCAACAAGCCGCTGTATCGTATGTCGATGGCCCGCTCTTGGTATTAGCCGGTGCGGGCTCGGGCAAGACACGTGTCATCACGCAGAAAATTGCCTACCTCATCCGCGATTACGGCATTGCGCCATCACACATCACGGCGATTACTTTCACCAACAAGGCCGCAAAAGAAATGCAGGCGCGCGCTAAAAATCTGCTAGGCGAGCGCGGCAAAGGGGTAATCATCAGCACGTTTCACTCGCTGGGTGTGCGTATTTTGCGGCAAGAAGCCAATGCACTCGGGCTAAAGCCAGGCTTTTCCATTCTTGACGGCGCGGATGCCACCGGATTATTGCAAGAGTTGTCAGGCGGTGTGGATAAAGCGCAATTGCGCTTGTTGCAGTCGCGTATTTCGTTATGGAAAAATGCACTCATTGATCCTGATGCCGCCATAGCGCTTGCCACGGATGGGCTGGAAAGTAGCGCGGCGCAGTTGTACGTTGATTATGAACGTGCTTTGCGGGCGTATCAGGCAGTTGATTTTGATGATCTGATTCGCTTGCCTGTCGCGTTGTTTTCCACGCAAGAAGAGGTGGCTGAGCGTTGGCGAAAGCGGCTATGGCATCTGCTCATTGATGAATATCAAGATACCAATCGTGGCCAGTATCGGCTGGTGCAATTACTCACGCAGGGGCGCGACGCATTCACCGCGGTGGGTGATGATGATCAGTCCATCTATGCATGGCGCGGTGCCGATAGTGAAAATCTGCGCTTGTTAAAAGCCGATTATCCGCGCCTGAAAGTGGTGATGCTGGAACAAAATTATCGTTCGACATCGCGCATCCTGGATGCGGCCAATCAGCTGATTTCGCACAATCCGAAAGTATTCGAAAAAAAACTGTGGTCAGAACATGGGCAGGGCGAAGCCATCCACATTCAAACCTGCCGTGATGGCGACCATGAAGCCGAATGGGTTGTTTCTCGTCTCTCCGCACATCGCTTTGAACGACGCACCCAGTTTTCTGATTACGCGATTTTATATCGGGGCAATTATCAGGCACGTGCTTTTGAACAACAGCTGCGTGCGCAACGTATTCCGTATGTCATTTCTGGCGGACAGTCTTTTTTTGAGCGCACCGAGATCAAAGACATCATTGCCTATTTACGCCTGCTCACCAATCAGGAGGATGATCCCGCGTTTATTCGCGCGGTGACAACGCCTAAGCGTGGCATTGGCGGCTCAACGCTGGAAGCCTTGGGCCTTGCCGCCGGCAGACGACGTCAAAGCCTGTTTGCAACGCTGCTTTCACCAATGTTGGGCGATGATCTGCCGGTGCGTCAACACACCGCGTTACGTGAGTTTTCCGGGTTCATTCAGCGCATGGAAGAACGCGCGAAAAACGAGCCTGCGGGCGCCCTGCTCACCGCAATTATCGATGCCATCGGGTATGAAACGTGGTTGTTTGGCTCACTCGATGTACGCGATGCTGAAACCCGCTGGGCGAATGTGTGTGACTTTGTACAGTGGATCGCGAAGAAGGGCGAGGAAGAAAATAAAACTTTGCTTGAATTAGCGCAAAGTGTCGCACTGTTATCCATGTTGGATAATGGGGCAGAAGAAAGTAACGCCGTTCAACTCGCCACACTACATGCCGTCAAAGGGCTGGAATTTCGGCACGTGTTTCTCGCAGGTATTGAAGAGGGCTTGTTACCGCATCGTGATTCGCTCGACCCCGCGCGACTGGAAGAGGAGCGACGCCTGATGTATGTCGGCCTGACGCGTGCCCAAGCCAGCTTGACCATTAGCTGGTGTGAGCGTCGCAAACAAGGCAAGACATGGATGATGCGCGAGCCCTCAAGGTTTATCGCCGAGATGGGCTCGATTGCGCTGAGCACTGCAGCGCAGGGTGTATTAGTGCCCGATACAACGACAGCCATCGCACGTGCTGCGGGGTTGCGCGCGATGCTGGCCGGAAAATAATAAAGGCCATGAACTTCGGCCTTTATTATTTATCCAAACACTGCTGGACTGATTGCTTTTGGGGCTGGGTAAGTTACTTCGCCGCAGGCTCTTTCAAGCTGCCACCTGATTTGTTTGCCATATAGACAATCGCACGTGCGAGCTCGGTTTCGGTCGCATCAGAGCCACCCTTGGGCGGCATGGCATTTTTACCCAAGAGAGTTGACTTGAGTAGTTCGCTCAGCCCAAGCTTCAAACGAGGGGCCCATGCCGTATTGTCGCCAAATTTTGGCGCACCCGCCGCGCCTGTTGAATGGCAAGCGATACAGGCGGCTTGATATAGCTGCTCGCCGGTACGCTCAACACCAGTGCCGCCAGACGCCGCAGCAATGCTCATTTGAGCCACCGGCATGATGCGCTGATTCACAGCCTCTTCGTCAACTACTTCTTGCCGATGCGTAATGCTAAGCGCCGTGATAAGGGCAATCGCTACGGTGACGATCGTCGTCACGATAAGATAAATAAAGCCGCGAAGCGTATCGTTTTCCATGGGTAAACTTTCAAAAATGATGAGTGCGAGGCGCGAATTATAATGGATACTGTGCCTGACGATGGACGCCAACACGCGAACGCGCTATCCTACGCTCCCTGCGCCTGTAGCTCAGATGGATAGAGTACTGCCCTCCGAAGGCAGGGGTCGCACGTTCGAATCGTGTCAGGCGCACCAATCACCATCGATATTTTCGAGGTTTGTCTGGTGTTTGTTAAAGCGTTAGCGCAGATTGATCGGGGGTCGCGGTGATATCCTTTCTTCTACCCTGCCTTATCCCGACTTAAAAAGAAGATCATGATTCTTTGTCTCGATGCAGGGAATACGCGACTAAAGTGCGGTCTGCATGATGGTCAAAACTGGCGCATGCAGCGGGCTTTTGGCTATGACGCCTTGCCGGAGTTGGCGAGCTTACTTTTATTGCTATCTACCGAATCGCAGGCCCCGGTGCCCAGGCAAATAATTGCATGTAATGTTGCTGGTGCAGCCGTCCGGCTGCAAATTGAGCAGAGCGCGCAACAACTGGCGACCCCCCTGAGTTGGTTGGAAAGTACAGCGATTTGCTGTGGTGTGCGCAATGGTTATGATTCTCCCACTCAGCTTGGGGCTGACCGTTGGGCAGGGCTGATTGCTACGCGGGCGTTATCAACTCAGGTATCAATCGTGGTGCAGGCAGGCACGGCAACGACGATTGATTTACTCGACGCAGAGGGTGTGTTTCGCGGCGGGCTTATTCTGCCAGGTTTGGCGCTGATGCATCGAGCACTAGCGAAAAACACAGATCAGTTGAGCGATGTAAGCGGTCACTTTAGCGAGTTGCCAAAAAATACAAGTGACGCAATTACCAGTGGGGCGCTGCACGCCACGGTGGGGGCGATTGAGAAAATGCGGGCCTTGCACAGCGCAGCCCAATGCATTCTATCGGGTGGTGCTGCGGCTGAGTTGCTGCCTCATCTTGCTGCGCCGATACGTCAGATAGATTATCTGGTTCTGGAAGGCTTGCTACGGGTAGCTAAAGCGTCTGCCCTTGTTTGAGGGCTTTTCTGGATGCGTCGCTGGACGAATTTGAAAGCCACGAGTTAAACCGTGAAAAGTTATCTCAGGCAAAGGGCAAACTACTATTTACACTGGTCCGTTTAAACCAGGCTGCGAAACGTCAGTTGCTGCTAGAAAATCATCAGGCGATTAAATACAATGCAGCTTGGTTGATCGGTGTTCCACAGTTTCACAAGGTCAGCCGGATCAAGCTTTGCGTTTTCAAACAGAATACGAGTTTTAATTCTGACAGTACGGGGTTTTGTGGTTGCCCCGCTGATCTATCTTCTTGCTAGGGCCAGAATAATCCGGTGAAAATTTTACGTGTGTGTTTTTTCTTGCTGATTTTGGCTAACGTTGCCTTTTTAGCCTGGTCCCTGGGCTATTTTGATGGGACCGTGGAAATTCACGAACCCCATCGTCTGGCGCAACAATTAAATGCGGAAAAAATGCGGATTGTGGATGAAAAGCCAGTGCGCGAAGCAGCCACGGCTTGCAGCAGAGTGAGTGGTCTTACCCAGGCCGCAGTTGAGCAGATTGAACGTGATGCAACCGCTTGGGGTAGTAAAGCCGCGCGTTTGCAACCACAGGTTTTCCATCGGGTGGTCGTTGTCGGTTTGTCTGATAAGGCCGCAGCAGAATTGAAAAAAACAGAATTACTGGGGCAACTCCAGCAAGACCCCACTCCGTTGCAGCCTGCTTCTTTGGCTGAAATACAAGTTCAAGCCGTTGCCAATGGACGGTATAAAATTGTTGTGGGGATATTTGCCGACGAAATAACTGCACGAAACTATCTCGCCACGCTGAGAAAACGCGGCCTCATGTCAGCTCAATGGGAACAGCCAAAAGCTTCAGAGCCTCGTGACGTGTTAGAAATTCAGGCAAAAGACGTTATGTTTGCTGAAAAACTAAAAACCTGGATTGCGCCGTTTCCTTCTGCAGTGATAATGAGTTGCGTGCGCTGAATTCGATGGCTATAAACTGTACGACGCTTCTCATCAAGCGCTACCGCTAGCGTGAGTTACCTCATCGGATTAACCGGCGGGATTGGTAGCGGAAAAAGCGCAGTGGCAGATTTGTTTGCTGCGCATCAGGTGCCTGTGATCGATACTGACGCAGTCTCCCACATGCTGACAGCTGCCAGCGGCGCAGCGATGCCGAGCATTCGTGCCGGTTTTGGCGAAAACATGGTCATGCCCGATGGTGCGCTTGATCGTGCGGCGATGCGCGCACATATATTTTCTCAGCCTGAAGAGCGCAAGCGACTTGAAGCCATTTTGCATCCATTAATTCGTGCTGAGGTTGAACGGCGTATTAACGTTGAGAACTCGCGCAACAATCCGTCTTACATTATTCTTGTTGTGCCACTCTTAATTGAGTCAGGGACTTATCGCCGACGTGTCCAACGTATCGCTGTGGTGGATTGCTCTGAAGCGACCCAAGTTCGCCGTGTCATGGCCCGTAATGGTTTGTCCCAAAATGAGGTTGAGCGAATTTTGCAAGCGCAAGCGACTCGCGCCGAGCGCTTGGCTGTTGCTGATGATGTCATAGAAAATGATGGCCAACTGGCAGCATTAACACCGCAAGTGGCGCGTTTGCACGATAAATATCTCGCATTGGCCCGGCATGTGGGTTGAGATTTAGCTAAATTTCGGGGACAATGCGATTCATTTTGTTCACTTGGCCCGTGTGTGATTACCTACGAATATCCTCTTAGCGAGCGAGTGCGCACTTTGCTGCGGCTCGAAGATCTGTTTGAAAAAATCATACATTTCGCCTCCGCTAAAGGTGCCGCTGAACATCATGCAGCGCTGGTGTTGTTGTTTGAGATTCTTGAAGTGGCTGGCCGTGCCGATTTGAAATTTGATCTGGTTCAGGAGCTGGAGCGTCAGCGACAGATTTTGCTGTCTTTCCGCAACAATCCGGACATCTCTGAAGATGCACTTTCGGGCGCACTCTATGAAATTGAGCAGGCAAGTACGCAATTGCTTGCCGTGCAGGGAAAAATTGGCCATTATCTGCGCGAAAACGATTGGTTAATGAGCATTAAAAATCGAGTCGCGATTCCGGGTGGCGTGTGTGAGTTTGATCTGCCGGGCTACCACTATTGGTTAAATAGTGATGCGCCAGTGCGACAAAAAGACATTGAGGCCTGGTTGACGCCCATGTTGCCTATCCGACAGGCGTTGACGATTGTGTTGCGCCTGCTGCGTGCATCTGGCCGCTCGGATCGACTTATAGCTCAGCGAGGCGCTTATCAGGTCATGCTGGGTGGACGCAATTACCAACTGGTTCGTTTGCAAATCAGAAAAGATAACCCCGTGATACCGGAAATCTCCGCCGGCAAGCTCGCCATCAATGTACGTTTTTTGCGACCGGATATGACGCAACGGCCACGCCAGATGGAGACCGATGTCGAGTTTGAAATGACGCTTTGTAATCTGTAAACATGGCGCCTAATCACTCTGATTTATCCAAACCACCACGTATCGTATTGTGTCCGCGTTGTCGGACGCCAGTCGAATGGGTGGAAGCAAGTCGCTTTCGACCATTTTGTTCTGCGCGTTGCAAGACCTATGATTTAGGCGCATGGGAAAGCGAAGCCTATCGCGTTGCCGCCAGCGAAGAAGCGCCGCTGAGTAACGAATCAGAATAACGACGTAGAAATCAGTCGCTCAACGATACGATTGTCTTTACCAGGCTGAACGAATGGCAGCGATGCCATGTGCTCCGCAAGCGCGGGCAGTGTCAAGATCATCGCGTGATAATCCGCCCAAGGCAAAAGTCGGCGTTGGTGGTACGGCAAATGGGTGATTAATCTCTGCTGCGAAAGCTGCCCATCCCAAACCTGCTTGCCCAGGGTGCGTTGCGGTTTCGCGTAGGGGTCCATAAACCACGAAATCACAACCAATCTGCGTTGCGTGCAGCAACTCGGCAGGAGAGTGGCACGACGCAGCCACCAGCGGAAACTCAGGGCGTGTTGTGCAGGCGGCCAGTTGCGCGGATGTCAGGTGGAAACCATCAGCCCCAGCCGCCAAAGCCAGCAACGGATCGCCGTTGACCAGCACGCGAGCGCCCGAGGTGTGACAGCTTTTGACTGCTGCGTGAACAAACGCTTCCCGTTGTTGAGGGCTAAGCGTCGGCTCGCGCAGCTGTACAAGCTTGATCCCGTTTTCCAAGGCGCGATCAAGTGCTTCGAGTTGAGCAGCAACGCCGATTTCTGCGGCATGCGTGATGGCGTAAAACGCAGGCAAGGCCAGCGCAGCCAATACTGGCGCATTAGCCGGCAACATCGGCTGAACGGTCAGCGCACCCGGCGTTTGCCAGGTGAGTGCGCTATGTACGTGATGACAAATCTCATTTTGCCAGGCACGTACTCGAAAAAAATGAAGATGCACATGCGCATGTGCATAAACATGCTCACGGTGTAACCACGGGTCGGCACGCAAAACCTTGATGCCGAGTTCTTCATGCAGTTCCCTCACCAGGGCTTCACGCGCTGTTTCCCCGGGTTCGACTTTGCCGCCGGGAAATTCCCAATACCCGGGATAAAACGTATTGGCTGCGCGCTGGCCTAATAAAAATTGTCCATTCGCGCGTTCAATAACGGCCGCGGCGACATGCGTGACTTTCATTTTTTCGGACGGCTATGTCGACCCGCGTAATCCCGGGCAAATTGCCAGGCTACGCGACCGCTGCGCGAGCTGCGCATCTGCGTCCATTGCAAGGCTTCGCTGCGGATGGGATTGCCTGGCGCCAGCGTGTCGATGGGGTAGCCAAAAACGGTGAGCCAATGGGCACAAATGGCAAGATATTCATCTTGCGTGAAGGCGTAAAAAGACAGCCATAAGCCAAAGCGTTCAGACAGCGAGATTTTTTCTTCAGTCGTTTCGCCGGGGTGCACGTCACCATCGTCAGTGTAGGTTGCTTCAAGATTTTCAGCCATTTTTTCCGGCATCAGGTGGCGCCGGTTGGAGGTGGCATAGACCAGCAGGTTTTCTGGCATGCCGGTGATGGAACCATCCAGCAGACTCTTCATGGCTTTGTAACCCGGCTCGTTCGCTTCGAACGATAAATCGTCGCAGAAAATAATGAATTTTTCGCGGCGTCCAAAAACCAGATCCACAATGTCAGGTAAATAAACCAGATCGTCTTTATCCACTTCAATCAAGCGCAATCCACGCCGAGAAAACTGGTTTAGCACCGCTTTCACGAGCGAGCTTTTGCCCGTGCCACGCGCCCCGGTGAGCAGTACATTGTTGGCACTTTTGCCTTGTACAAATTGCCGCGTGTTTTGTTCGATGCGCTTTTTTTGTGGCTCAACGCCTTGCAAATCGGTCAAGCGAATGGCATGCGGGTGACGCACGTCTTCGAGCCAGCCGCGACCGTTGCGCGTACGCCAGCGAAAAGCACAGGCCGACCAGTCGGTCACCGGCAAAGTGGGCGGCAAGATTGCTTCAAGACGGTCAATTAAAGTTTCGGCGCGAAGAAGAAAGCGAGAAAAGTCAGTCATCGGTACACTCTGGGGTTTTAACGCGGCGAACTTTAGCAGATTCATGAAACGCATCCCTATCTATCTACTCCTCACGGGCCTGTCGTTTGCGCTGGCCAGTTGCATGACAACACCCATTCCTCCAATAAATGCACCACAGCGGTGCGCAGCTTTGCCTACCTGCGTGGCAAGTCCGCCAAGCGATGTTTCCCTGCCTCCTGCGTCACCAATGCAAGTTGCACAGTGGGATGATCTCACTGGCTGGGAAGCCGATGATCCTGCGCCGGTGTTGGCGGCTTTTCTTGATAGCTGTCGCGTGCTGGCAAAGCAAGCGTTATGGCAACCCGTGTGCGCGGCGGCGCGTACCGCCGATATACAAAGCGCCGACGCTTTGCGCCAATGGTTTAAAACCCAGTTTCAGCCCTGGGTGATGGTAAATGCCGATGGCTCTCGCACGGGAATGATCACCGGCTATTTTGAACCTGTGTTGCAAGGCAGTCGCACGCCTTCTCGCCAAAACCCTTACCCGGTATATGGCCCGCCAGACGATCTGGTCACGGTAGATTTGTCTGAACTTTATCCTGAGCTTAAACATCTTCGGCTGCGCGGGCGTCTCGAGGGTAAAAAAGTTGTTCCTTACTATGCTAGATCAGAGTGGCGTCAAAAAGAAAGCAAGCACTCACAAAAAGCGATTGCCTGGGTAGCAAACGCCGTGGATTTATTTTTCATGCAAGTGCAGGGCTCAGGCCAGGTGGCACTGGATGATGGCAGTCGTATTCGCCTTGGCTATGCCGATCAAAACGGGCACCCTTACCGATCCATCGGGCGTTGGTTAATTGATCAGGGCGAGATCACCATGGAACAGGCATCCATGCAAGGCATCAAGGCGTGGGCGAAGTTGAATCCGCAGCGGTTGGAAGAATTGCTGAACCAAAATCCGAGCATGGTGTTTTTTCGAGAATTACCTTTAATCGGCAAAGGCCCGCCAGGCGCTCTGGGCATTCCGTTGACGCCAGAACGTTCTTTGGCGGTTGATCCACGCTATATCCCCTTGGGCGCCCCCGTTTGGCTTGCTACAACGCGGCCAAACAGTGAGCAGGCACTCACCCGGCTGATGCTGGCGCAGGATACGGGAGGCGCTATTCGCGGGGCTGTACGCGGCGATTATTACTGGGGCAGCGGCCCTGATGCCGGTAGTCTTGCCGGCAAGATGCGCCAGACGGGACGGGTATGGGTGCTCATGCCCAAAGGCTATGTTCCTGACGCCGCACCAAAGTGAGTGTGGTTGTCACCAAAACAGTGCTTATCTATTTTATGAGCACTGTTTTGGCGCATTATTTTAGGTAAATTTTTTATAACTATTTGATAAATATAAATATTAAAATAGGAATGTTTTTTGCTTTGTAATTTCGTTTTTCGCCTTACTTTAGTGCATTAACGAAAGGATTACCCGCATGGAACCGTTGAAAGCCTCTGCCGATGTTTTATTTATTTTGCTGGGCGCCATCATGATTTTGGCGATGCACGCCGGCTTCGCTTTTTTGGAGCTGGGAACAGTCCGTAAAAAAAATCAGATCAATGCGCTGGTTAAAATTCTGGCAGATTTTTCAATTTCAACGCTGGCTTACTTTTTTATTGGCTACGGCATCGCGTATGGCGTCCATTTTTTTAGCACTGCCGAAGTGCTTGCTAAAAACAGCGGCTTTGAACTCACGCGATTTTTCTTTCTGCTGACTTTTGCCGCCGCCGTCCCGGCGATTATCTCTGGCGGCATTGCCGAGCGTGCCAAATTTAAACCGCAACTCGCCGCGACATTTTGTCTGGTAGGTTTTGTTTACCCATTTTTTGAAGGTATTGCCTGGAACCGTGCGTTTGGCGTTCAGCCTTGGCTTGTCCAGCAGTTTGGCGCGGAATTTCACGATTTTGCCGGTTCAGTTGTGGTGCATGCCGTGGGTGGCTGGGCGGCGTTAGCGGCGGTGCTATTGCTTGGCCCACGGCGTGGACGCTATGACAAAAACGGTGCAATTGCTGCGCATCCGCCTTCCAGCGTGCCGTTTTTAGCTTTGGGCGCATGGATTCTCATTGTGGGTTGGTTCGGTTTTAATGTGATGAGTGCGCAAACGCTGGATAAAGTGTCTGGCCTGGTCGCGCTCAATTCGCTGATGGCGATGGTGGGCGGCACGCTGGCAGCCTTAGTGGTCGGCAAGAACGACCCCGGCTTTGTACATAATGGGGCTTTGGCCGGGCTGGTGGCTGTTTGCGCTGGCTCGGATGTGATGCATCCCCTCGGGGCGCTGGCCACGGGCAGTATCGCCGGTGGGTTGTTTGTGGTGATGTTCACCCTCACGCAGAATCGTTGGAAAATTGACGATGTGCTGGGCGTCTGGCCTCTTCATGGGCTTTGCGGTGCCTGGGGCGGGATAGCTGCAGGTATTTTTGGTGCGACCGCCTGGGGCGGCAGAGGCGGCGTAGCACTGCCCAGTCAGCTGATTGGCACGCTCATGGGTATTGTGATCGCGCTAGCGGGTGGTTTTTTAGTATATGGGCTACTTAAATTCTTCGTCGGCATCCGGCTTGATGCGGAAGAAGAATTTGAGGGCTCCGATTTGACCATCCATAAAATTACTGCATCTGCCGAACGCGAAACTTCTTTTTAAGGTAGTTAATACGCGAGGCCTTGGCAAAAAAATAGAGAGTGATGCGATTGATTGTCGCGTCACTCTCTATTACCGTCTATTACCGCCGTATCACCAACGCCGACTTTTTACAGCATGGCGATGACTGGATTAACCGCCTTTCGCGTTAAAACGTTTTTCAATTTCCGTTGCTGGAATATAGCCGCCTACCCGCTCGCCGGTGGCGAAGAACATCGCTGGCGTGCCGTTGATGCGCAATTTTTGACCCAGTTCCACTGATTTTTCCAGCCCGGCGGTATCACATTTGGCGGGTAATGCGGGCAAGGCTTTGTTGCGAATCATCCAGTCATTCCAGGCCTTGGCTTTATCCGGGGCACACCAGATCATTTTGGATTTCTCGGTGGAATCTTCTCCCAGCACGGGGTAAAGAAAAGTGTACAAAGTGAGGTTTTGGACAGACTGCAATTCTTTCGCCAGTTTTTTGCAGTAGCCGCAGTTGGGATCTTCAAATGTGACTAATACATTTTTGCCGTTACCGCGCACTTGTTTAAATGCCAGCTCAAGCGGCAGCGCATTGAACTGGCGCTCTGATGTCAAGTTTTTACCCGTTTTGATCTCGATCAAATTTCCGGCGAGCAGATAAGTGCCTTTGTCATCCGCATAAAAAATCTGACCACCAACCGTGACTTCCCACATGCCTGGAATGGGTGCTTTGCTGATTTTTTCAACCTTGCCCACAGTGGCCTCAAGCGCCTTTTTAACTTCGGCCTCACCCGCCAAAGCGCCGATAGAAAAGCTGGCCAGTAAAGCCGTTGCTGCAATAAATTTTTTATTCATCATTTCTCCAGAAAAATCAGGATGCCAAAGCATAACGGACCAACGCATCCTTTACGACTGGCAAATGGTTAGTGAGGCTCAACCCCACGTTACGCAAGCCAACTAACGGCCCGCGACGAACATCAAACAAGCGTTGCAAATGATCGGTAGCGGTTTGTAGCATAAAAACCTCTTCTTTACGCGCGCGCTCAAATCTGCGCAACAGCGAAAAGTCGCCGCAATCGTCCTGCGTTGGCGAGGCAAGTAGCGCGTGCGCCAATGCCTGCACATCCTGAAAGCCCAGATTGATACCGTGCCCAGACAGCGGATGGACCGTGTGCGCCGCATCGCCAACTAAAGCCAGGCGTGGCAACACCGTGGGCGATGCACGCATCAGGCGCAGCGGAAATGCCGTCGGCGGGGTGATCAATTCCAGGGCACCCAGCGCATGCCCTCCCGCTGCGGCCACCTTCTCGCACAAGGCGCTTGGCGAAAGCGATAACAATTCCTCGCCATGCGCAGAGGCCGTTGACCAGACCATCGACACATGTTGGCCAGGCAAAGGCAGCCAAGCCAAAATGCCATCCCGACGAAACCACTGAAAAGCTGTGCCGCGATGCGGTAGCGCAGCGGCAAAATTGGCCACGACACCGAGCTGATTGTAGTTTTTGCATTCCACCTCAATGCCTGCTGCGCTGCGCGTCCAAGAGTCGGCACCATCGGCCGCGACAATCAGGTGTGCGCGCAGTTTACGTCCGTCGGTCAGTATGAGTTCGGCTGCCGCCTCATCCAGTGTCAGCGCTTGGGCTGATGCAGGACAAAACATCGTGAGGTTGCCTTGCCGCTTGAGCATTTCCCACAATTCGGCCTGCATGAGCGACGACTCAAGAATCCACGCCAATTCGTCAACCCCGCTGTCATAAGCTGAAAAATCGAGCCGGCCTTTGCCATCACCAAAAATTTGCATGGCGCTTACGGGCTCCATGCGCGCGTGGTCAAGATGCTGCCAGATGCCAATCTGCTCAAGAAAGCGCGCATTCGCCGGGCTGATGGCATACACCCGGCTATCCCACATAGTAGAAAAATCGCCCGGACCCTTGGCAGGAAAAACCGGCACCGTGCCTTCAACCAGTGCCACAGACAACGAGGATCGGCGCAAAGCCGCCGCCAATGCAAGCCCGGCGAGCCCGCCGCCAACAATAACGATATCAAAATCCATACCGCGATTGTCTCCTACGCACGCCTTCCTTGACAAGGTGGACGTGCGAAAGGGATAATCTCGCCCCTTTGCACCATTGTGCACGGTGATGTAGCTCAGCTGGTTAGAGCGACGGATTCATAATCCGTAGGTCGAGGGTTCAAGTCCCCCCATCACCACCAGAATTCATGCGGCTCCCCATATAGGGAGCCGTTTGTTTTTGGTGTGCTGCATTACCGAGCCTCGCCAGCGATTGTAAATGTACCTTTACGCGTCGAATGCCTGTCTTTGGTGTAGAAGTTGAAGTTGCCGTCTCACCAGCGCCGACTTTTGTGCCGTAGGTTTGAATCAGCCTGCTATGGCGTTATTCATTTTTTCCTGGTCGAGCTCGTTTTCCCATTTTGCGATGACGACGGTGGCGACACCATTGCCGATGAAGTTGGTTAGCGCGCGGGCTTCGGACATAAAGCGGTCGATGCCCAGAATGAGTGCCAGGCCTGCAACGGGGATGGCGGGGACAACCGCCAGCGTCGCTGCTAGGGTGATGAATCCGGCACCCGTGACGCCAGAGGCGCCTTTTGACGTCAGCATCGCTACGCCAAGCAGCGTTAATTCCTGACCTATGGTTAAGTCGATATTCAACGCTTGCGCAACGAATATCGCGGCCATGCTCAGGTAGATATTGGTGCCGTCGAGATTGAAGGAATAGCCGGAGGGCACGACCAGGCCGACTACCGATTTCGAGCAACCCATGCGCTCGAGTTTTTCCATCAGCGGAACCAGTGCGGATTCGGATGACGAGGTGCCCAACACGGTGAGCAGTTCATCTTTGAGATACAGAATGAAGCGAAAAATATTAAAGCCGGTGGCGGCGGCGATGCTGCCCAGCACGATCAACACGAAAAGAATGCAGGTGAGATAAAAACTACCCATGAGTGCTGCCAGCGGTTTTAGGGCAGCGACACCGTATTTCCCCATGGTGAATGCCATCGCGCCACCCGCACCCAGTGGCGCTAATTTCATGATGACATTCATCATGGCAAAAAAGAGATGTGACGCATCTTCGATGAAACGATGGACTGGCTGGCCGATTTTGCCCAGTCGCACGATGGCATAGCCAAACAGGATGGCGAGAAAAAGTACTTGCAACAAGTCGCCCGAGCTAGTGAAGGCATCGGCAAATGTTTTGGGAATGATATGCAGGAAAAAACTGACCGTGCTTTGTTCAGCGGCGGATTTGGCATACGTGGCAATTGCCGAGCTATCCAGCGATTGCGGGTCAACGTTAAAGCCCTCGCCGGGGCGAATGAGATGCACGACAAGCAACCCGATAGCTAGTGCTAGCGTGGACACCACTTCAAAGTAAAGCAGCGCTTTACCGCCAACGCGGCCAAATTTTTTCATGTCGCCAGACCCGGCAATCCCGAGCACGACAGTGCAAAAAATAACCGGCGCAATGAGCATTTTGACCAGTGCAATAAAACCATCGCCTAAAGGTTTGAGGCTCGTGCCTGCCTGCGGGTCAAGATAACCCAGCAATCCGCCAGCCAGCGTGGCGAGCAGCACCCAAAAGTAAAGTTGATGTGTGAGGCGTTTCATGAGGGCATGGTCTTGAAATGGGATGAAGCAATTGTGGCATGATGCTCCCGCAGTTTGCATACGATTTTTAATGCAGGTAATAATCAGAACACCTTAGGAGGCAACTTATGATAAATGTGTATTCTTGGCCGACGCCCAATGGGCACAAGGTTCACATCATGCTGGAAGAATGCGGGCTCAGGCTGGGGCGCGATTGGCAAGCGCATGCCATCAATATCGGGACGGGGGATCAGTTCACACCGGAATTTTTGAAGATTAGCCCGAACAATAAAATTCCGGCGCTGGTTGATCCGGACGGGCCGGATGGCAAGCCTATTGCCTTGTTTGAGTCGGGCGCCATCTTGCTGTATCTGGCCGCAAAAACAGGCAAGTTTTTGCCCAAGAGCGACCGCCAGAAATTCGAGGTTCTGCAATGGCTCATGTTTCAAATGGGCGGCGTGGGCCCGATGCTGGGGCAAGCCCATCACTTCCGCATGTATGCGCCAGAGAAAATTGACTACGCGGTCAACCGCTACACCAACGAGGCCAAGCGGCTGTATGGGGTGATGAACCGGCAGTTCTCGCAGCAGCGTTACATTGCCGGTAATACGTATTCGATTGCGGATATCGCGATTTTTCCCTGGCTGCGCAGTTGGCAAAACCAGGGCATTGATTGGGCAGACTATCCGTTGCTCAAAGCGTGGTTCGATAAGATCGAACAACGGCCTGCGGTAAAGCGCGGCGTCGCGGTGTTGACGGATTTACGCAAACCGCTGACGGACGATAAAGCGCGCGATATTCTGTTTGGAAAAACCCAGTATCAAAAGCGCTAAGAACCAATGAGCGCCGCGTTACCAGCGCCGACTTTTTGGAGTCAGACTTTCTTCGCGCGAGGGTGCGCTGCGTCGTAGATTTTTGCCAGATGCTGAAAATCCAGATGGGTGTAAATCTGCGTGGCGGCGATGCTGGCGTGGCCGAGCATATCCTGCACGGCGCGTAGGTCACCCGATGATTGCAAAACATGCGAAGCAAACGAATGGCGCAACATGTGCGGATGTACCTGCATGCCGATTCCTTGCTGTTGCGCCCAGCGCTCCAGTCGTTTTTCGACTTGACGAGGTGATAACCGGGTGCCGTTTCTGCCGGTAAATAGCGCCGTTTGTTCAGCCGGTGCATAGTTTGGGCGCACAGCCACCCAGGCGAGAAGCGCTGTTCGGGCCTGGCTGCCGAGGGGTACGGTGCGGGTTTTTTGTCGCTTGCCGGTCACGGTGACTTCGCCTGTCGTCAGATCCAGCCCGCCTGGCCAATCCAGACTGACCAGTTCTGCTAGGCGTAGCCCGGAGGAATAAAAAAGCTCAAACATCGCTGCGTCACGCACTTCCAGATCATCGCCAGGCTCGGCATTGAGCAGCGCGGCCATTTGATCTGTGCCGAGGGCTTTAGGCAGGGTGCGTGGTCGTTTGGGCGCTTTGAGCGGTTCTGCCGGATTGTGTGCAATTGCACCGCGTCGGAGAAGCCAGACGTAAAAACTGCGCCATGCCGAGAGTGTGCGCGCAATGGAGCGCGGGGCCAGATTCTGTGCGTGCAGCTGCATCAGGCCACGCCGCAATTGTGTGGTGGTGAGTTTTTCTGGCGAACTGTTCGGGGTAGCTTCAAGTGCTAGCTGGTTAAGGCGAAAAAGATCACGGCGATACGCATCCAGCGTGTGTCGGCTGGCGCGCCGTTGAATGGCCAGTTCCGACAAAAACTGTTCAGCGATGGGGTGCATTTTGTCAGGTTTCGTCAGTGATTATTTTCTGGCTACGCTGCAGGTGTGGTGTTCAGAATGCGCTGGAGCGCAGTGGCGATCATCTCGCCAATGCGCTCCAGATACAGCGTACCCAGCGTGGGGTAAAAGCGGTGCGCTTCTTCGCTGGCCATCACCAGCAGACCAAAACAGGTACCGTGCGTATCGCATAGTGGCACTTGCGCCATTGAGCGTAAATGCGCAGCCGCTTCGCCAAACCAGGTGACGGATTCTTGTTCGGCAGCAGGTCCGCAGAGTGGTGTTTTCAAACTTGCGGCAAAGGCCTGGGTGGTCTCTGTTCCTGCTTCCAATGAACTGCCGGGCAGGTTCCATACGCGCAGGGCCACATGCGGCACAGAGAACGCTCCCCGCAAATGGGCGTCAATCATATACATCAGCGAGGCTTCATCCTGCGCAGCAATCAACGTCAGGGCCAAGGCGTGTGCCTTGCTCAAGATGGCATCATTTTCGTTACCAAAAGTGATGAGCTCAGCGAGCTTGGCTTCTAGCGTGCGCACTTTGTCGCGTAACGTGAAGAGTTGTTTTTCGGTGATGGAAATGGCGCGTCCGGTATGCGGGTCGGGCAACGTCATGAGCGCTAATACATCGGTATACGCATCAAAAAACTCAGGATGATTATGCAAATAGCGTGCAACTTCTTCAGCGTTGATTTCGGCGTTCATCGAATTGTTCATTTATTTAGAGTCCTCAGGTAGATCAATTTCACCAGTAAAAACAGTCATCGCCGGGCCAGTTAGCAAAACAGAATCGGCGCCATTCCAGGCGATCGTTAACTCTCCCCCGCGCGTGATGACGCGCACGGGGGAAGTCAGCAATTGGCGACGTATGCCCGCCACGACCGCAGCGCAAGCGCCTGTGCCGCAGGCCAGGGTTTCGCCTGCGCCCCGCTCATACACGCGCAAGCGCGCCGTGTGCGCATCCAGCACCTGCATGAAGCCGGCATTCACGCGGCGTGGAAAACGCACGTGGGATTCAATCAATGGCCCCAGTTGGGCAACCGGTGCGGTATCAATGTCAGCCACTACCTGCACCGCATGCGGGTTGCCCATCGAGACGACACTGATATCAACGGATGTATCGCCGACAACAAGCGTTTGCACAAGGGCATCGCTCTCGCTGATAAATGGAATTTCCGCTGGCAAAAAACGCGGCCGACCCATATCGACGGTTACCTCACCCGTGGCTTCGAGTTGCGGAGAAATAATGCCCGATAGTGTTTCCACGCGAATCTGCCGCTGGGTGGTTAATCCCTGTTCGTGCACGAAGCGCACAAAGCATCGCGCGCCGTTGCCGCATTGCTCTACCTCGCCACCATCCGCATTGAAAATGCGATAACGAAAATCGACATCGGGCAGGGTGGTTTTTTCAACCACCAGAATTTGGTCGCAGCCAATACCAAAATGGCGATCGGCGATAAATCGTATCTGCGGCGTAGTCAGCGCAAGCGTCTGCCGGATGGCATCCAGCACGACAAAGTCATTGCCCGCGCCCTGCATTTTGGTAAAGCGAATTTTCATGTGATAGATGGTAGTCGAGATAGCGTTGCGTAATCGGTCGAATTGAGCAGGCTAAGCAAACGTGCTTGAGTTAATTTCGGGTTGATCCATAAAACCCTGCCTCGCCCGGCGGGCGGGTTTTGAAACGTTTGTGCAGCCAGTAATATTGCGCTGGCGAGCGCAGGATTTCTGTTTCTAAAAACGCATTCATGCGTCGCGTATCAGCCACGACATTATCTGTGACTGCGTCGTCAGGATTGGTTGCAGGAAAGTCAGTCCATGGCTCGCCAACTTCTATTTCATAGTGGTTTCCCACCATGCGTGTGATGATCGGAATGACTGTTGCGCCAGTGAGTTTCGCCAGCCGTGACAGGCCGGTAATGGTGGCGGCAGGTACGCCAAAAAAAGGCACGAATACGGCGTCTTTGGCGCCATAATCCATATCGGGCAGATAGTAAAAAGGTCGCCCTTCGCGTATTGGCCGGATGACCGACTTGACCCCCTGCTGGCGCGAAAACAGCGTGATTTTGCCAAACCGCAAACGCCCGCGACGCAATGCGGCATCGAAGGTGCGATTTTTTGCTCGCGCATAGATGGTTACCATGGCGTGATCCATGGCCAGTCGAATCCAGCCCGCATCCAGGCCCACAAAATGTGGCGCAAACAATATCACCGGCCGACCATGACAGGCGGCTAGACGTTCGCCATGCGTGACCTTGACCAGGCGACGAATGCGGGCGGCAGAAGCCCACCACCACAGCCCCAGCTCGAGCATGTTGCGTCCAAAATAGGCAAAGTGCCGTCTTGCCAGCGCCGACTTTTCAGCGGCTGATAATTGAGGAAAGCACAGCCCAAGATTGGTGAGCGTGATGTGCCGCCGCTCGCGCACAAAAACATACAGCAGCCAGCCCAATCCACGTCCCAGGCGCGAGAGCAAAGGCAAAGGCAACCAGTGCAGCAGCCACATGATCGCCAGCAACAGATGCGTCATGGCGCTTGGGTACCTGCGGGTACTTTATAGCGGTTATAACCCCACAGGTATTGCCCTGGACACTGCTGAATCAAGTACTCGATCTCGGCATTGATTTGCGCTGCCCGTGCAGCAAGATCGCCCGGTAAAGGTTGCGACAAGGGCAAAAAATACAAGTGATACCCCGCGCCATAGGGCAGGCGCTCAGCATAGGTGAAAATCACTGTCGCGCCGCTTTCTGCCAAGCGCGCAGCGAGCGTCATGGTGTACGCGGGGCGGCCAAAAAATGGCACCCAAACCCCCTCGCCCACGCCTGGCACCTGGTCGGGCAGCATGCCCACGGCTTGGCCTTGTTTCAAGGCTTTTAATAAGCGCCGCACGCCGGACATATCCGCCGCCGCAAGATTGAAGTTGCTGCCCCGGCCTTGGCGCATCAGGGGTTCTAGCCAGGCCTGTTTGGGTTGGCGGAACATGACGGTTAACGGTTTGCGCGAGGCGATGTATTGCGCGGTAATTTCAAAACAACCTAAGTGCGGCGTTAAAAACAAAATACCTTTGCCTGTGCTTGCCGCTGTTTCTACCAGTTCCCAGCCGACCACTTTGGCAATGCGGCTGACGACTTCATCTTGCGGACGCAGCCAGATTTTTGGTAGCTCTAAAAATCCTTTGCCCGCTTCGGCAATCGCTACGCGCTTAAAAGAAGATAACCCTGCCAGAGCAAGGTTTTGGGCAAGGTTGCGCCGGTAGGGGGGCGACAAAACCCAGGTGAGCCAACCGAGCAGCGCACCCAGATTATGCAAGAGCGGCAGGGGGAGATAAGCACAGAGACGAAACAGCAAAGACATATCAGCGGTGATAAGGCGAGTGGTATTGAACAAGTATCAACGGCGAATTATCGACGAATAATCGGGTAATGATGTTTTATGCCGCCAGACAGGATGAATTATCCCGATACGCCATTGACAGCGGACTAGATTACAATGACCGCTTCCGCTGGGTTAAATGACAACTTGCGAGGCGGAGAAAGTCTGAGTGTAAAAACTTGGGCTGGACAATAAATTTCGCTAAAGCGTCGCTTGCTCATGCCCCAGGAGCCTGCCTCGCCAGTATCGCGGGGCATTTTTGTTAGGAGCAAAACTATGAGTCAAGCTTATTTTTTCACCTCGGAATCCGTATCCGAAGGCCATCCCGATAAAGTCGCCGACCAGATTTCAGACGCCATTCTGGATGCCATTCTGGCGCAAGACCCCCACTCCCGCGTTGCAGCTGAAACCTTATGCAACACTGGCCTGGTGGTTTTGGCCGGTGAGATTACGACCAAAGCCAATGTCGATTACATCCATGTGGCACGCGATACGTTAAAGCGCATCGGTTACGACAATACCGAATCCGGCATTGATTACAAAGGCTGCGCTGTCCTGGTGGCTTATGACAAGCAGTCGCCCGATATTGCCCAGGGCGTGAATAAAGCCTATGACGATGATCTTAATCAAGGCGCAGGCGATCAAGGCTTGATGTTTGGTTATGCATGTAATGAAACCACCTCGCTGATGCCATTGCCTATTTATTTGTCGCACCGTCTGGTGGAGCGGCAGTCACAATTGCGTCGAGATGGACGTTTGCCCTGGCTGCGTCCGGACGCAAAATCGCAGGTAACCATTCGCTATGAAAACGGTCGGGCGCATTCGATTGATACTGTGGTGCTGTCCACACAGCATTCACCGGATATCGAGCTGCCGCAAATTCGTGAAGCGGTGATCGAGGAAATTATCAAGCCGATGCTGCCCAAGGAATTGATCAAGGGTGAAATCAAGTATCTGGTGAATCCCACGGGCAGGTTTGTGATTGGCGGTCCGCAAGGCGATTGTGGTTTGACAGGCCGCAAAATCATTGTGGATACCTACGGCGGCGCAGCCCCACACGGCGGCGGTGCGTTCTCGGGGAAGGATCCTTCAAAGGTTGACCGCTCCGCTGCTTATGCCGGCCGCTACGTCGCCAAGAACATTGTGGCTGCTGGTTTGGCGGATAAATGCCTGGTGCAGATTTCCTACGCGATTGGTGTGGCGCAGCCCACTTCGGTGTGGGTGACGACACAAGGCACAGGCAAGATTGCCGATGAAAAAATAGCCGAGCTGGTACAGCGTCACTTTGATCTGCGCCCCAAAGGTATCGTCACGATGCTGAATTTGTTGCGGCCTATCTATGAAAAAACTGCTGCTTATGGCCACTTTGGACGCGACGAACCCGAATTCACGTGGGAGAATATCGATAAAGCATCCGCGCTCCGCGCGGATGCCGGGCTGTAGCCCGGGCCCGCAGGGCTTTATCGATATTTCGTCGTAGGCTAACGCAAGCGTAGCGAAGGGTTAAGCCGCTCAGCGGCGGCCGCTGCGTGCAGATGCAGGACTTTGAAACAAGTAGGTATCACTGGGGTTTTCTAATGCAAGATCTGGCAAAAAATGTTCTCGGGGGTGTGCTGCGAGAATGCAGCACTGATCCCATGACGGGGTTTCTGCGCACGGGCTGTTGCCAGGTGACGGATGAAGATGTCGGCAACCATGGCGTCTGCACCGTGATGACGGCAGATTTTCTGGCGTTTTCAGCTGCACAAGGTAATGATCTTTCCACGCCTCGGCCTGAGTTTGAGTTTCCTGGTTTGAAGCCGGGCGACCGCTGGTGTTTATGTTCTGCGCGCTGGCAAGAAGCGTTGCGCGCGGGAAAAGCACCACAGGTAATTTTGGAGGCGACCTCAATTGCTGCGCTCGAGATGGTTCGACTGGAAGACTTGCAGCGTTATGCAGCTGACATCAACCTGGAGAAATAGTGGACACATTGAGTGAATTCACCGCGCTGGATATTCATGGTATACAACACTCGCTGAGCGAATATCAGGGCCGGGTGTTGCTTATTGTCAATGTCGCCAGTCGTTGTGGTTTTACGCCGCAATATGCGGGGCTTGAGGCGCTATGGCGCCAGTATCGCGAGCAGGGTTTGGTGGTGCTGGGTTTTCCGTGCAACCAGTTTGGCAGTCAGGAGCCGGATGATGAAGTGGCGATTGGTGCTTTTTGCAGCAGTGCATATGACGTGACGTTCCCGCTCTTTGCCAAGGTCAAAGTGAATGGTGATAGTGCGCATCCCTTATGGCAGCATCTCAAGAAATCTGCACCCGGCATTTTGGGTAGTGAAGCCATCAAATGGAACTTCACCAAGTTTTTGGTGGATGGCAAAGGCCAGGTTGTTGGGCGCTATGCCTCGACGACCAAGCCTACTGAACTAAGTGGCGATATTGAACGACTGCTTCAATCGATGACGCCATCAACGTAATACCAGCAGCCATTTTCGTGCACAAAGCGGCTTATTTCATGCAGGCGCACTGCGCGGCCATTGATGCGGTAACGGGCGACGAATTCGACGCTGGCTGAATCGCCTGTGGTGTGGTGTTTTTTCACTTCCAGCCCCAGCCATTGCGTAGGGTGTTCTGTCAAATTCAGTGACGCAGGCTGTGTTGATGCGTGCCAGGTTGCCAGCAGATACACCTCGTTATTTAGCACATAGGCGGTGTAGCGCGAACGCATGAGTGACTCCGCATCGGGTGCTATGGCTCCGGTGTGAAACCGGCCACAGCACGCGGCGTAAGTGGCGTGCCTGCCGCAGGGGCATGGGGCAAGCGCGCCAGATTTTTCTTGCTGTTTTTTCACTGGACTTATTCGCTGCGCTCAGTCACCGTATTCCCACACGGCTTGCAGTAGCGCATCCATTGCCGGGCCGGCAAGCGCCGCACGCGGGTGATTCACAAGGCAGACCACGATCCAGCGGCGGCCATGTTGATCCAGCACGTAGCCCGCCATGCTTTTCACGCCGTCGAGTGTGCCGGTTTTAATATGCGCTTGTCCGGCTACCCCTTGGCCTTGCACGCGTTTTTTCATCGTGCCATCGTTGCCGGCAATCGGCAGGGAGGCCATGAACTCGGGCATCACGGCGCTGCGCCAGGCGGCCTGCAGCAGGCGCCCAAGGCTGGCGGCCGAAATGCGTTCTTGGCGTGAGAGACCAGCGCCATTTTCCAGCACCAGTTCGGGCATCTTCAGGCCCCGACGCATAAGCCAGGCGTGTATGGCGGTGGCGCCGTCTTCTGGTCGTGCAGGACGATGCCCCGCCGCGAGTCCCAGCGTGAGAAATATCTGCCGCGCCATGACGTTATTGCTGTATTTGTTCATGTCACGCACGATTTCACCTAAAGTCGGCGATGGTGATACGGCGAATAAACGGGCATCCGGCGGCACGACGCCTTCCCGCAGGTTGTTGTTGAAGTTCTCATCGCCCTTGTCACGGAATTTGTCACCAAGTTTGCCACCAAGTTCGGCCCACAATGAACGGAAAACGCCCAGTACGAAACGGGAATGATCGGCCAGTGCAATGTTCCAGCGCTGCTCACCGCAGGCTAGCGGATAAGCACCGCTCAAGACCAACCGATCAACGGCACCGGACGTGAATACCTCTGCGTGCAAGTTCTCGCGCCAATCACCGCATTCGGCATGATCCTCACTGCGCAGTTGATTCACGATCTCAAGATTACTCAGCGGGGGCTCAATGGCTAGCCCGGGTGCTTGCCCCGCCTGCGGCAGCAATTGCACGCTGATGGCATTGAAATTGATCAGCAAGGCGTCAGGCAACACATTGTAGGGGCGCATGATTTCCTGATCGAACTGTCCCGCATCGCTTGCCGCTAGTGCAAAAGCATGACGATCCAGCACCAGGTCGCCGCGTATTTCACGCAGCCCGCGCTGTCGCATCTCGCGTAGCCAATGCGCAAAATGCTCATAGGTCAGTTTGGGGTCGCCGCTGCCCTGCAAAAAAAGATCACCCTTGAGTACGCCATTCTCCAGCGTTCCATTGATGAATGCCTGTGTTTGCCAGATGTAAGCCGGGCCGAGGATATCCAGCGCAGAAAAGGTGGTGAGCAGTTTCATGGTGGATGCGGGGTTCATGGCGTTATCGGCGTTCATCGCCCACAGGGGCTGCCGAGAGTCCACCGCTTGCACCACGACAGAGACAGCTGACCGGGGAATTCCTGCAGTTTTGAGGGCTTGAACAACGGATAAAGGGAGCTCGCCAGCAGTGACCAGGCCGACCCAGCATAACAGCCAGGCACAGAGGAATTGTCGCAGGGGGAACAGAAAAACCATGGTTTTCATCAGCGGGGATCGGCGGATTATCCTTGAACAGATCAGGGTTCGAGGATAGCATCCCCCTCTTGTGAAAGAGAACAGGCGACTATGCCTGATCAATAGTAACGAATTAAAAAACAAGGGAGGAATACATGGAGCTGGGGCTTAAAGGTCGAGTGGCGATCGTCTGCGGCGCAAGCCAGGGGATGGGGCAGGCGATTGCCCTTGGATTGTCCAGGGAGGGTGCGCAAGTTTTGCTGGTCGCGCGTAACGCAGAAAGTTTGGCAAAAGCAGAAGCGGCCATTCTGCAGGAATACCCTGAGGCAAAACTTGCCAGCCTGGCGGTGGATCTGACACAACCCGATAGCGCGGAGGTTGTTGTTAAAGCCGCCTATGCGCGCTGGGATCGGCTGGATGTGCTGGTGACCAATACCGGTGGGCCACCGCCGGGACAGCCGCTGGATCTTGCCGACGAGCAGTATCTTCTCGCTTACCAGCAAAATTTCATGAACGTCGTGCGTCTGTGTCGCCATGCGGTGCCCGTGATGCGGGTGCATGGCTACGGGCGCATCATCAATATGCTGGCATTGTCGGTACGACAAATTGAAGACAACCTGGTGCTCTCCTCCACCTCAAGGCTGGGCGTGGTGGCTTATGCGCGGTATCTGGCCGAACAAGTTGCCGCAGAAGGCATCACGGTGAATAACGTATTGCCTGGCTCGATTCACACCGAGCGCCTGGCGCAAGTGGCACACATGCAGGCGCAGCATTTCGGGCGGGATCCAGCCGCAGAATTAGAGGTGCGTGCCGAGCGCGTGCCGATGAAACGACTTGGACAACCTCAGGAAATGGCTGATCTGGTGGCATTTCTTGCGTCCGAGCGAGCGGGCTTTCTCACCGGGTTGAGTATTCCCGTAGAAGGTGGCCAATTGCGTTCTGTTTTGTGAGGTAATCATGAACATACAAACTATCGTTGACGATTTTTGGGCCATGCGTGCGCAAGGCGTTTTTTACCCGCCGCAGTGGTTTGATCGGCTGACGCTGGATCAAGCCTGCCGTGTGCAGCTTGGCCTGCTGGACAAATCGCTTGCCGCAGGTGAGCGGCATATTGGCTGGAAGGTCGGCCTGACGGCAGCGGCGATCCGTGAACAGTTTCGCGTGCATGAGCCGGTGTTTGGCTACTTGCTGGAAAGTGGCCGACTGCAAAGCGGTGCTGAAATCAATCTGGCCGATTGGCAAGGCGCGGGGTTTGAGAATGAGCTTTGCCTGCGTCTGGGCAAACCCCTGCGCGGCCCCGGGGTTGATGTCGCTATGGCACAGGCCGCCGTGGATTCTTGCCACCCCGCCATGGAACTGGTGGAAAACCGGGGAGACTTCACGGCACAGCTTGCCGTAGCCGTAGCCGATAACGTTCAGCAGCGTGCTTTTGTGGTTGGCCCGCAGGTTCCGCTAAAGGCAACCGCTGATCTCGCCGCGATTGAATGCACTGTTCGCCATAATGGGGTTGAGGTTGCAAAGGCAAAAGGAGATGCTGTCATGGGCAATCCCTATGCGTCACTGGCTTGGCTGGCCAACAAGCTGGCTGAGTTTGATCGCGGCCTGGAAGCGGGGCAATATGTCATGAGTGGCTCGTTTACCCGTCAGTTTCCGCTGGTTCCGGGCGATGTGGCTGAAACCCGGTTCAGCGGTATTGGCGAGGTGACTTTGCGTATTGCAGGGCGCTGAATCAAAAGTGCACCTGATGAATCATTGCTTAAATACTGTGGGGGGGGTGATCATTCCGGAAGTCCGGAGTTGCACCTATTTTTTGCGGATATGCTGCAACCGCAAGGGTTTAGAAGAGATGATGCGCGAAAATCAGCAAATAGTACGATGCTCAAAAATGCGAATTTATGGCATGAAAGTGGACGATAACGGCGGAATATTGGGCAGAAGTGAACGCAGGCTGGTGGCGAATGGGCGCAGCGGTGAAAAAACAACCCAGGCGATGACCTTTGGCCGTAAAGCGCGTTAGTTTTCCCTTACGCAAAGCCGCACGGCTACTGTGATTAACGCGAGAATGTAGAAATGTGCCAAATACCCTGCAAATTCTCCGAATGGCTCGCATGAGTCTTTGAAGTTAGCCGGACAAGGCGCTGACAGAAGCAAAATTGGTTGCGGAAACGGCATCGCTGTTGCGCAACCTGTCGAAATCTGTTTATTTTTGGTTGCGCCCTCTGAAACCCGCTTGGATGCTGATAATTTAGCTATTCGAATGCTTATCCCCGATGGTCGCAATGCGCAACCTAGATGAGGCTCTAGCGGCCTTACTTGCCCGCCAGAGAAATGGCATCCTTAACCAGTTGGAAGTCAACCGAGCCTGATTCCCTGAAAGCATTGTAAAGAAGCACGACCGTTCGGGCTTTCTTGTCTGGATCAAGCACTAGCCCAGAATTCGCTAGCACAGTCTCAACACTTTCAATAACCCTTGCCAATAGTGCGGAGTCCGGGTTTCTATCTCCCAGGGAGTGGCGTTTTTTCCGTTCGTGTTCGTTAATGACGTAATCCACGTCAACGCCTAGCGCTCTGACTGTCTCCCAATATGCCGCATCTGGTTCGCGAGTGCCGGATTCATAGCGAGCTTGTGTATTCCTGTGAATACCGACTTTTGTTGCGAAATCAGTTCGCGATAAGCGGAGTAGTTCCCTTTCTTCTTTAAGACGCAATCCTATGCTCATAGAAAACACCTGTTGACAATGGTTGCATACGAGTGCAAAAATGTGAGTAAGTATGAACCCATACGAAACCACATAAACCCATATGAACTTAATAGAGCCTAAATATAGCAGAGGAATATATGAAACCATTTAAGGGTAGTACCCAGCAAGAAGTTCTTGACGGTTTTGCCCGTAAAGGGCTGAGCGTCAGAAAGTGGGCCATTCTCAATGGCTTTCATCCAGCAACGGTATCTCAAGTTATTCGTGGGTGCCGTGGAACGCGCATCGGGCAGGGGCACAAGATAGCCGTCATGCTCGGCATCAAGGAAGGGGATGTCCTTGAGCGCTGAATACCTCAAGAGCAGTGGGATTCACGTTTCTGGCACCGACCCACAGATCAAGAGTGATGAGCTGGTGAAGCTGCTCGGAATCTCGGGGCAGGCAGTAAGAGCTAACTGTGCAGAAGGTCGTTATAACAACGCCCATAAGGACAGTGCCGGCGCTTGGCTTATCCCCCTATCCAGCTTGCCACTCCTAGCCCAAGCCTTGTATTGGGTAGAGCACGCAGACATCGCGCCAGACGATTGGGCTCCGGATGAACGCCGTGAACTGTCAGACGAAGATGCTGAAATCCTGTGGAAAAGGCTGGAAAGCGCATCAGTCAAGCTTAAAGACAAGGCGCAGCGCGATGAAGAAGCTTGCCATCTATGGCGGCAACTCAGGGCGCAAGGTACTTCCATCGTTGACGCACTGCTGGAAATCAAAGCGCAGTACGGCTTGGGTAAGTCCGCCCTTTACGAAAAGTTAGCCCGCATCAAGGGCTATGCTCCGCTGCACTGGCGTGCGCTGCTGCTAGGGCAGTGGACAGGCGAAAACGCCAAGCGCACCGAATGGCATCCAGCGGCATGGGCATTCTTTCTCCGCCAAGCCCTGTCACCTGGCCGCAAGAAGAAGACAGCGTGGCGAAGTACCAAGCGTGAAGCTGAAACCAATGGCTGGGAGGGTGTCCCCGGCTACGATACCGCAAAAAAAGATTTTGATCGCCTTCCCCGTGATGTTGTAACGCTGGCCAAAGAAGGTGAAACCGCCCTTAAGGCCATGTCCCCGAAGCTGATTCGGAAATATGATCTTCCTGTTCATGACACTTGGTCACTTGATGCGCGGCGCATCGATTTGATGGCGCGGGACGTTAACGGTAAATATGGGCCCGCTGGCCGGGTGTTTCGCCTCTACTTATCAATCTATATGGACGTGAGAAGCCGCATGATCCTAGGCTATGCCTTTAGTGGCACACTGGATACTAGCCTGACCCGCGCCGCTTTCATCAAAGCCATTAAGACCACGGGTAACCTGATTCCGCGCAAGGTAGCTCTTGATAACGGGATGGAAAATGCCGCAAAGGAGATTTCCGGGGGCGCATCCTGGCGTCGACGCGGAAAGGTCAAGGAAGATGAAATTATCGGATTATTCGCCACGCTCAGCATCGAGGCGGTGTGGGCCACAGTTGCTCACGGGCAGGCGAAGCCGGTTGAACGGCTATTTGGTACCCTGGCGCAAATGCATGAAACCCGCGATGAGTTTAAAGGCGCGTTTTGTGGCAACACGCCGGAAGCACGTCCCGAGGAATGGGATATCGCCAAGGCGGTACCCCTGGAACTGGTCGAAAAGCTCTTTGACGAAGAAGTCGCCGCCTATCACCGCACGACTCACCGGGGCAACGGCATGGAAGGTAAAAGCCCACTTCAGGTTTATGCGGAACATCTGAATGCAGACGGTTCAAAAGCGCGTCGTATCAGTAAGGCGCAAGCTCGACTATGCACCTACTCTTCGGATGAGATCACCATCCGCAAAGATGGCAGTTTCACTATTTTGGGCGCTTCCTATCGCAGCGATGCCACCGCCGCGCTGGCGTCAGGGCGCGGGTATTACGTCCGCTACAACCCGCTTAACCTGAGCGATACCGTTTACGTCTATCGACATGAAAAGTTGTTGTGCCAAGCCCAGCGCATTGAGCTCACTTCCTTTAATGACAAAGCGGCGGCAAAGAGAATCATGAGGGATCGCGCCAGTTATACAAAGTCAGTGAAACAACAGAAAAAGGCGATTCTGGCTATGAGAAATAGCGAAAATCAAGAATACCTGGCGCGCCTGGCAGACCGCATAGTCCCAGAGGTTATTGACCCCGGCACAGGCGAAATCCTGCCTGGTTCCAAGGTCGTGGAGATAGTGCCCGCGAAGGTTGACCCGCTACCTGACCAAAAAACCGAGGTTGCAGCAGAGGGCGTGGTACTTGCGAAGGAAGCCAAACGGCTGCAAGACCTGGAAGGCAGGGAAGCCGCCGACCGCATACGCAAGCGTGCGGCCGGCGGGTTCTAAACAAAATGCGCTGAGCAAGCGACAACTTGCCCATGCGCCCGATTCACAACATGAGGACTTAATTCTATATGAACTCAAGAACCAATGTAATCAGTGTAATAGGGGGTAGCCGACAGGATCAAGACATGCGCCAAGGGGCGATACTGGCACGGCTTGCGGAAATGGAAGCAGCCGGGGTCAAGCCCACGCGCATTGCTGTGGAGTCAGGCTTATCCGTTGACGAATTAACGCAATGGAAGAAAGGTGAATGTAGCGAAGCGGCTACAAGAGCCCTTTCAACATGGCTCACCGGTATAGATTTCGAGGTGGCAGAAAAAGAGGCCGACTTTGTCATAACACCCACTGCATCGCGCATCCTGCGCGCTTTTGAGCAGGCAAGAGCACCTAAAGACAGCCGGGGAAGGCGTGGAATTGCCATGATCTACGGTGCGTCCGGCGTTGGGAAAACCAAAACAGCACGATGGGTGAATCGGATGGACAAGGGCGTGGCTTACGTTTTCGTTAATGGCGAGAGCCGCACCTGGATAAAGCTTCTGGGTTCCGTAGCAGAGGCCACCGGTTCAGGCTATGGGGGATATCCGGCTGTAGGGGAGACCCTGAAAGACCTGATTCTTCGCCGCATACCGACTGGGGGATTGATCATCTTTGATCATGCGCACCTTCTGCGCATATCAATCATGGAGCAGCTGATCGTCTTCCCGGAAGAGCATGGAATCGCGATTGCTTTTATCGGCAATGCGAGAGTTTCCAAGAACATTACTGATGCAAAGGTAACTCAGATCATAAGCCGGGTAGCGGGTGCTAATGTCTTTATCAACATGCCTGGTGAAGATGATTTGGACATGCTGCTTCCTGCCTGGGGAATCAGTGGGCGCAAGGAAAGAGAGTTTTGCCACCTGATTGGTCTTCAGGACGGTGGGCTTCATTACCTGGAAAACACCTTGCGAGAAGCGCGCAAGATTGCTGCCGCAAAAGGCACAGATGCACTGGATATAGACCTGTTAAAGCTTGGCGCGGCTAATGCGCGTTGCTGGGGCGCGTAAGAATGACCCGCAAAGCATTTTCTGTTGCAAGCAAGGCCTGTTGCACGAGAAATTTCTAACCCTTAAGGAGATCATTATGACTAATCCCACCTCTGCAACACCCACTGCCTGCCCGCTTCACGAGCATGGCGCGTTCGACGATCTGACCGGGAGTCTTGAATTCATCCAACTCGGCATTGCGGCCCTCAAGGGCCTCGGTGCAATGATGCAACCGGAAACCAAAGAGCATCAAATGAATTCGGCATTCAGCAGCGACGCAGCCGCCGTCTTCCGTTTTTTCGGCGAAGCCCTGGAAGATGCAGCGAACGAATCCTACAACGCCAAAGAGCGTTTACAGTCAGCCATGAAATCTGAAATCGCAATCCAACTGCGCGGAGGCCATCATGGTTGATAAAGTTTATGAGATGGCGGGTGACATTGCCAATAGGTCACGCCAAATCAAGAGTCTTTCCGCTGCGGCCAGCTGCATTCTTGTTGGCGACTCTTTCGCCAACCCGGACACTATCCAAGCAATCCTCATTGATATCTTTGAGGTCATCGAGATGCTGGGAGACACGTCACATGAGGCTGCCAGCAACATTGAGGCTGCTACAAACCCGGAAAGGAGGGGAGATAGGGCACCTCCTGACATGGCGGTCAAAGACTGAAGGGCCGTAATGGGTGGCCGGCCGTCCCACCATCGCACCGATTGCCGCTTGCGCGGAAGACGGGCTGCATGGCATCGCCGAAAATTTCCATGCGTCATTACGGAAGGGCATCTTAAGCGTGATCGATCTTGAGGTCAATGATAGCCTTGTGCCATAGCCCGTCTCAAACCTAAACCCGCCAGAATCGTTTTTGGCGGGTTTTCTTTTGGGTTTGGTGGGGAGATGCCATCTCAATGGCAATCACCGAAATTAACGCGGTCTTAACGCTATCCAAATCGATTTTGGTTCGCAGGCGGCCCCCCAGGGGGCGCTCAAGGCGCTCCAGCCACCTGCGAAAAATCATTTTGCGCTCGTTCGCCCGCCCTAATTGGCGGAACAGTTTCCTACACACTTATACGCAGCGCATTGGTTATCTATCATGCCAACATGAATAACTTCATGGTGCTGATATGAGCCTTCTCAAAACCTTTCAGGAAGTCATCGATTTAATCGGGCCGGGCGCTGCCCAGGCATTGGTGGCGCGTTATGGTGGCATCGGCATCGCCATACCGACCGGCAAAATGGATGGAGGGAAATTCAAGCGATGCTTGATTGAACTGGTGGGCGAAGAGGCGGCAATCAAGCTCATGCAAAACTATGGCGGCGACCGATTGTATGTGCCGCGTTGCCAGGATTTTTCGCGGCTCGAACGCAACCGCGAGATTATTGCCAAATATGATCAGGGGGATGTGTCTGCCAACGATCTAGCCTTGGAATATTCCCTGACCTCACGTCATATCACGAACATCTTGAAGACCGTGCCGCCGCCTTCTCTGGGGGTGGAATGAGTGCCCATCTAGTCGAGATATTCCGCGCGGGCACCCGGACCACCGGGCTGGGTGAAATGCTGGCATTTTCCGAAACGGACTTATCGCTTACCGCAGCTGCCTATGCGGCTGAACGCAAGCCAGCGCCGCTGGTGTTGGGGCATCCGGCCAATGACGCCCCGGCAATGGGCGATACCCTGCGCCTGGACGCCAAAGGAGCAAATCTCTACGCCATAGTGCGGCCTACGCCCGCCTTGGCATCCCTGGTGCGGGCGGGCAACTACAAAAAGATTTCTGCCGCTTTTTACCGGCCCTCTGAGCCTGGCAATCCGGTACCCGGTGTCTGGTACTTGCGCCATATCGGCTTTTTGGGTTCGACCACGCCCGCCGTGAAAGGCATGGCAAGCCCTGCATTCAGCGAAGCCAGTGCCCTGGACGTGTGCTTTGCCGAAGCCGTAGAAATTGAATTCCCGCAGTTATCAGTTGCACCAGGGCATGTTTTTGACCCCGCACGGCTTGCGATTCACCGTACCGCGCTGCGCTTTCAACAAACAAACCAGTCACTTTCTTATGCCGAAGCGGTCGCCTTTGCTGAACGCATTTCTTAACCACGATACCCCTTGAGGAATCACAAATGAAATTTCACGCACTGACCCAAATCAACGCTGGCAATGCCATCTATCAGGCAGGCGAAATTCTTGACCTTGACCCGGACACCGCTGCCCCATTGCTTGCCCTGGAAGCGATTGAGCCCGTCTATAAACCTTTTGCAGCCCCCCTCAACCCACTACTGAAAGAAAAATCATGAGCGAACTGAACAAAGCACTTTCCCAGCTCCGGCAAGCCGCCGGGCAACTCACACAGGAGGTCGCCAGCCTTGACCAGCGTATCGCCGGGCTATATGCAAAGCGGGACGCCTTAACGTCCGCACCCGTTACCAAGGCGGACTTTCTGGAATACATCCGGGCTGACCTGCGCAAGAGAACCAAGCGATTTGCTTATACCTTGAGCGCCGACCTGAAGAATGTGAACAAGACATTCAGCAGTCTTGAGCGGGCGAAAGATGACCCGGCCCAGCTCATTCGCCTGCCCTATCTCGCAGATCCCGGTTTGCCGGTGGACGTGACCGAGGCCGCCATGTTTTTCTATTTTGAGGATGCCATTGTCGCGGGGGTATCCCGTCAGGTTGATGCCATGCCCTGGCCTGAAAATGCACAGGCCGCCAGTGGCCGCAGCGAGACCCTTGCCAAGTTGGATGCCGAGATCGCGGCGCTCGAAAAGGAACGCGACGCGCTGGCGAACGAATTGGTCGCCGCTGGCCTGGCAGCCTAAATCATGTCTGGGGAATTGGTAGTCTCTCTCGTACTCAAGATGAACGATAAGGGCAGCGGCCCGGCTGCACGCGCGCTGGGCGCTGTCGAAAAGGCGATGAAGGGTATTGCTGCGTCAGCGAAAACGGCGCAATCCGCCGGTACGGCTGCGCTTTCGGCCATGCAAAAGCTGGCCACCGCAAGGGGTGTTCTGGGCATCCGTTCCGAGAAGGAAATCCAGAACGAGATCCGCCGTACCGAAGCCGCTTACCAGCGCCTGGCGCAATCCGGCACAGCCTCCGCCCGCGAACAGGCGCGCGCCTATGACGCCATGCGCCGCAAAGTGAGTGACCTGCGCGGCGAGATGGGGCGTACCAGCGTAACAGCCGGTGGCGTGATGCGTGGGGTCATGCAGGGCGCAGCTGCTATACAAGCCGCGAAATATGCCATAGCTGACCCGATACGCCAGACGATGGATTACGACCGCGCGCTAGGCAACACATCAAATACCGTGTATGCCGGGCAGTCACTCGAAGCCCGCCGCGCAGGCATGGGCACCATACACGCGGCTGTCAAATCCGCCGTTAACCAATATGGCGGGACTGCAAATGCAGCGCTCAGCGCCTATCAGAAATTGGCTGGTTCAAATGAATACACACCGCCTGAGATACCTGCCGTGCTGTCCAATAGCGCTCGCTCGGCGACAGCCAACGGCGGATCAGTGGAAGAGTTTGTCGATATTGGCCTGGCCGCTAAACGCAATCTTGGACTGACCGATAGCCGCCGTGTGTTCAATATGGCCACCACGGCTGGCCAACTGGGTGGATTCGAGATCAAAGACATGCGCAAAGGGCTACCTGATCAACTGGCCGCCGCGAAGAATGCGGGCATGATTGGATATGAGGGATATGCCTCAGTACTCGCATTAAACCAGGCCACTATGGCAACCGCAGGCTCTACCGATTCTGCGGCTAATAATGTCGTCAATATATTGAGCAAGCTGACCTCTCCCGATACCGCCGCTGATTTTAAGAAGCAAGGGATTGACCTGAATGCCCGTATGCTCGAGGCGCGGGCAAAAGGAATTAACCCGCTGGAAGCCTTTGGCCAGGCAATGGATGACATAGTAGCGGGCGATGGCCGCTATGCTGAACTGAAAAAAAGAGCCGAAGCAGCTACCGGGGACAAGCAAAAAGAGATGTACGCCGCGATGGCGCAAATCGTTGAAGGCGCTGGGATTGGCAAAGGATTGCAAGATCGCCAGGCGATGATGGGATTCCTAGCCTATCGTACTCAGAAGGCGAAATATGATCAAAACAAACAGGCGATTCTTAACGCGAAAGACGTCGATGGCGACAACTTTGCCTTGATCAGCAAGACCCCCAGCTTCCAGACCGAGCAACTGGCGAATGACAAGGCGTTTGCCATGCAGGATGCGATGAACAAGGTCAATCCATTGCTTGGTGAGATGGCGGAAGGCATCTCTTATTTAATCAGGGAGTTCCCCATATTCTCTTCAGCGGTGACTGCAGCGGCTACAGCGCTGAAAATGCTAGCACTAGCGGCTATTGCAGCCGGTGCAACCGGCATGGTTTTTGGTGGCGGCTCTAAATCTGCGAGCGTGGCAGCAGCACTCAAGAACGGTGGCAGCATGGCGGCCAGCAGGATCGGCGCGTCATTTCTCGGTATCGGTGCAATGGGCACCCTCTTCGAGGGGCTTGGTGGCATTGATGCGCTTCCCCTAACCCCCTCTGCACCAGGTATCGGAGCCCTGAAATTCGCTAATGCGGCAATAAATAGTGGTATTGAGTGGGGTTCCGGCATGACGTCTGGGGCACCAGTTGAGCATGGTCAAACGCTCAGCGACTTGATCCGAGAGTTTCTGAGCCGCGAGAAAGAGCCGATCAAAATAGCGCCGATCAAAGTCGACGTTGAAGTCCACGACGGAAACATTACCGCTGCCGTTAATGATAAAAATTCCAGAGAGGCGAAGCGGCACTAGAGGGAAACGATGGCCGGTGGCAGGAATCGAACCTGCATCCACCAGCGTTAGCTTGGCCTTTACCAATCGGCGAACACCGGCCGGGCGGAACACTACTAGAGTTTGTAACGTGGCGCAAGAATTTTGCGGGGGATTTGGCACAATTCCCGCCCTTAAATAAGTCCGGAGTCTTGTTCTTCCGGTTTCCGGAGTTGTTTGCTTCCTTACAAATACTGCCTTGATTCATCAGAGGCTCTTGAAATATCTCACTTGAGCCCTTATCATTAGCACTCGCTTGGATAGAGTGCTAACCGTTTCACCCCATTCCAGCTTTTCCGCAGGGCATCGCCTTGCACCCTCATTGACTAAATTTAAGGAGATTTTTAATGAAAATCCGTCCCTTGCATGATCGTGTGATCGTCAAGCGTCTCGAAGAAGAGCGTAAAACTGCCTCCGGTATTGTTATTCCTGATGCCGCTGCCGAAAAACCTGATCAAGGCCAAGTTGTGGCCGTCGGTAACGGCAAGATTCAAGAAGACGGCAAAGTTCGCCCCATGTCGTTGAAGGTCGGTGAGCGTGTGCTGTTCGGCAAATACTCAGGCCAGGCCGTCAAGGTCGATGGCGAGGAATTGCTCGTCATGCGTGAAGAAGACATCATGGGCGTTGTTGAAGCCTGATTGCCTTAACCATTCAAGAATTCAAGGAGATACACAATGGCTGCAAAAGAAGTTCTATTTGGCGACTCCGCTCGTCAACGCATGGTTCGTGGCGTCAATATTCTGGCTGACGCTGTTAAAGTAACGCTGGGCCCCAAAGGCCGCAATGTGGTTCTTGACCGCTCCTACGGTTCCCCCACCGTAACCAAGGACGGTGTTTCTGTTGCCAAGGAAATCGAACTGAAAGACAAGTTCGAGAACATGGGCGCGCAAATGGTCAAGGAAGTGGCTTCCAAGACTTCCGATATTGCCGGTGATGGCACCACGACCGCCACCGTGCTGGCACAATCGATTGTCCGCGAAGGCATGAAGTTTGTCGCCGCTGGCATGAACCCGATGGATTTGAAACGCGGCATCGACAAGGCAGTGATCGCCCTGATCGAAGAGCTGAAGAAAATTTCCAAGCCCTGCACCACGACCAACGAAATCGCTCAGGTGGGTTCCATTTCGGCTAACTCGGATCCTGATATCGGCAAGATCATCGCCGATGCGATGGACAAAGTGGGCAAAGAAGGCGTGATCACCGTTGAAGACGGCAAATCATTGCAAAACGAACTTGAAGTGGCTGAAGGCATGCAGTTCGACCGTGGCTACCTGTCGCCCTACTTCATCAACAACCCCGACAAGCAAATCGCGATTCTGGATAATCCTTTTGTGCTGCTGCATGACAAAAAAATCTCCAATATCCGCGATCTTCTGCCTTTGCTCGAGCAAGTGGCCAAGGCTGGCCGTCCTCTGCTGATCATTGCTGAAGATGTTGATGGCGAAGCGTTAGCGACGCTGGTGGTGAACAACATTCGCGGCATCTTGAAGACGGTTGCTGTTAAAGCGCCGGGCTTTGGTGATCGTCGCAAGGCCATGCTGGAAGACATCGCTGTTCTGACCGGCGGCACAGTCATCGCCGAAGAAGTGGGCCTGACGTTGGAAAAAGCAACTTTGGCTGAAATGGGCCAAGCCAAGAAAGTTGAAGTGGCTAAAGAAAACACCACCATCATTGATGGTGCTGGCAAAGAAGACACAATCAAAGCCCGCGTAGCGCAAGTGCGCGTCCAGATCGAAGAAGCGACTAGCGACTACGACAAGGAAAAGCTACAAGAACGTGTTGCCAAGCTGGCCGGTGGTGTTGCACTGATCAAAGTCGGCGCTGCAACCGAAGTGGAAATGAAAGAGAAAAAAGCCCGCGTTGAAGATGCGCTGCACGCAACCCGTGCTGCCGTTGAAGAAGGTATCGTGGCTGGCGGCGGCGTGGCATTGCTGCGTGCCCGTGCTTCTGTTTCCGTCAAAGGCGATAACCATGAGCAAGATGCTGGCATCAAGATCGTGTTGCGTGCCATTGAACAACCGCTGCGTGAAATCGCTGCCAATGCAGGCGATGAGCCTTCTGTTGTTATCAACAAAGTTCTCGAAGGCAAAGGCAATTTTGGCTACAACGCTTCCACCGGCGAATATGGCGATATGGTCAAAATGGGCGTGCTGGATCCAACCAAGGTAACGCGTACCGCGCTGCAAAATGCCGCATCAATTGCTGGCTTGATGCTGACGACTGACTGCATGGTGTCCGAGTTGGTGGAAGATAAGCCAGCAGCGGGTGGTATGGGTGGTGGTATGGGCGGCATGGGCGGTATGGGTGGCATGGAAGGCATGGGAATGTAATTTCCCGTTTTTTCATCGGGTAAATCAAACGACAAACGTTTTTACCCGGTAGCTTTTGTTTTAAGAAAAACCCGGCCTTGCTTTTATGCAAGTGCCGGGTTTTTCTCTTTTCAGAGAAAAACAGGTATATTCGCGCCTCGCACTTTGGTTGTTACTAATTATTACAAATTATTTTTGATCAAAGCACCCTGATTTCTGGCAACAATTTTTCGGCAACCTCGTGCCGATATTGGCAGTAAAACCCAAAGTAAAAACGGTCGGTGATAAATAGCACAGCTATCAGCCGACCGAAAAAAGCTGGGGGAGGAGAAGGGGAATACCCCACATTGAGCCGGCCCGATAGGGTCGGCTTTTTTATTTGCTCGCCGTCTCACCAGCGCCGACTTTTTTAATGCGCCGATGTGCTGGATGCACCCAATCCCGTTTCTGAACGTATCTGTTGCGCATCAAACAAAGCGCGTTCGCGCTGTGCCTGCGGGCTGCGATCGGTCAGCGACACCAGCCAGATGGTGGCAAAGGCAGCAGTCATCGAGAATAATGCAGGCGAAGCATAAGGAAACCAGGCAGAGCCTTCAGGGTAGCCGAGCACTTTTTCCCACACAGCGGGTGAGAGTATCGTCAAGCTGACAGACAGTATCAAACCCACAAACCCGCCTGTTACCGCGCCGCGTGTTGTGCAATTTTTCCACAGCACCGACATGAATAACACCGGAAAATTAGCTGAACAGGCCACCGCAAAAGCCAGCATCACCATAAATGCCACGTTCTGTTTTTCAAAGGCAATGCCCAATAAAATGGCAACGATGCCAAGACAAAGCGTGGTGATTTTTGAGACACGCAACTCGGCCCAGCTATCCGCCTTACCTTTTTTAATCACGGTGGCGTAAAGATCATGGGCCACTGCCGAAGCGCCGGAAAGCGTCAGACCTGACACTACGGCGAGAATCGTGGCAAACGCCACAGCGGAAATAAAACCCAGAAATACATTGCCGCCAACCGCATTGGCTAAATGCACGGCCGCCATATTGCCACCGCCTTGCAAACCTTTGGTGATGTCGCCATCGACAAAATAAGCCAATGGGTTTTGCGTTAATAACACAATGGCACCAAAGCCGATAATGAACGTCAGGATGTAAAAATAACCAATCCAGGTGGTTGCCCAGGCGACAGATTTACGCGCTTCTTTAGCTGATGGCACAGTAAAAAAACGCATCAGGATATGTGGCAAACCCGCTGTGCCAAACATCAACGCCATGCCTACCGATACAGCGGATATGGGATCTTTAATCAGCCCGCCGGGGGCCATGATGGCATCCTTTTTGGCATGTACTTCAACGGCTTTGGCAAATAGCGCCTCAGGGCTGAAATGAAATTGCCACAACACTGCGAATGCCATGAACGATGCACCAACGAGCAACAGCACGGCTTTAATGATCTGCACCCAAGTGGTTGCCGTCATGCCGCCAAACAGTACGTAAGACATCATCAATCCGCCCACCGAGATGACTGCGACGAGGTAATCAAGACCAAACAGCAGCTTGATCAACTGCCCCGCGCCGACCATTTGCGCAATCATGTAAAACAGCACTACGACGAGCGAGCCACAGGCCGCAAAAATACGAATGGGCGTTTGCGAAAAGCGATAGCCAGCCACATCGGCAAATGTAAACCGGCCTAAATTGCGTAACCGTTCGGCCATCAAGAAAGTGAGTACGGGCCAACCCACCAACCAGCCGATCGAAAAAATCAGCCCGTCAAATCCGCTGGCAAACACCAGGCCTGAAATGCCCAGAAAAGAAGCCGCCGACATGTAATCCCCCGCGATGGCCAGCCCGTTCTGAAACCCTGTGATGTTGCCGCCTGCAGTATAAAAATCAGCGGCGGTGCGAGTTTTTTTCGCGGCCCATTTGGTAATCGCCAAGGTGATGACAATAAAACCGATGAACATCGCAATCGCCGTCCAGTTAGTGGCTTGCTGTTGCACTGAACCGATGTC
>JAUSMB010000060.1 GCA_030645365.1 Rugosibacter sp. | reverse complement strand
ATCATCCTACGACAAAGCCAATCGCAGCTCCGGCAAGTCTTTTCGCGGATTAGGTATGGAGACTGGCCTGGCAATTCTTGCCGATGTCAAACAACAGATCGGCGTACCGGTGTTAACCGACGTGCATGCAGAAGACGAAATTGCCGCTGTCGCTAGCGTGGTCGATGTACTGCAAACGCCCGCTTTTCTCTGTCGTCAGACGGATTTCATTCAAGCGTGCGCCGCCTCCGGCAAACCGGTGAATATCAAAAAAGGGCAGTTTTTAGCGCCGGGTGACATGAAACATGTTGTCGCCAAAGCCAAAGAAGCCAATGCAGGAGCCGACACCATCATGGTCTGCGAACGTGGTGTGTCATTCGGCTACAACAATCTGGTCTCCGATATGCGCAGCCTGGCCATCATGCGCGAAACCGCTTGCCCTGTGGTATTTGATGGAACGCATTCTGTGCAATTGCCAGGCGGGCAGGGCGTATCTTCCGGCGGACAACGCGAGTTTGTTCCTGTGTTGGCGCGTGCGGCAGTGGCGGTGGGTATTTCCGGATTGTTCATGGAAACCCACCCCAACCCTGCCGAAGCATTATCCGATGGCCCCAACGCCTGGCCGCTAGCGGATATGCCGGAACTTCTGGAAACTTTACTTGAACTGGATGCTGCGGTTAAACGCCGCGGCTTTGCAGCACATTTTTAACAACTCTTCCAAGGACTACCATGAGTGCCATTGTTGATGTCGTCGCCCGCGAAATTCTGGATTCGCGCGGCAATCCTACTGTCGAAGCGGATGTGTTGCTCGAGTCCGGAATCATGGGCCGCGCTGCCGTGCCATCGGGTGCATCCACCGGCTCGCGTGAAGCCATTGAGCTGCGCGACGGCGATACCGGTCGTTACCTCGGCAAAGGCGTCGAGCGCGCCGTTGAAAATGTGAACACCGAAATTTCTGAAACCATCATCGGGCTGGATGCTGAAGAGCAAGCCTTTATTGATCAATCGCTGATTGAGCTGGATGGCACGGACAACAAATCGCGCCTCGGTGCCAATGCCATTCTGGCCGTCTCGATGGCGGTAGCCAAAGCGGCCGCAGAAGAAGCTGGTCTGCCCTTGTATCGCTACTTTGGTGGTTCCGGCCCGATGCAAATGCCGGTGCCGATGATGAATGTCATCAATGGTGGCGCGCACGCCAACAACAATCTGGATATTCAGGAATTCATGATCGTACCGGTCGGCGCGCAATCTTTTCGCGAAGCGCTGCGTTGCGGCGCCGAAGTTTTCCAGCACCTGAAAAAACTGGTGGACAAGAAGGGCTACCCCACCACCGTGGGCGACGAAGGCGGCTTTGCGCCGAATGTCGCGGGCAACGATGAAGCCATCGAACTGATCCTGCGTGCCATCGAAGCTGCAGGCTACACGCCGGGTCAGGATGTCGTTCTGGCACTGGATTGTGCCGCCTCCGAGTTTTACCGTAACGGCCGCTATGTGCTCGCCTCTGAAAAACTCGAACTCTCTTCCGAAGGTTTTACAGATTATCTGGCAACGCTGGCTGACCGCTATCCCATCATCAGCATTGAAGACGGCATGAGTGAAGCCGATTGGCCAGGCTGGAAACTGCTCACCGAACGTTTGGGCAAGAAAGTGCAAATCGTCGGCGATGATGTGTTCGTCACCAATCCGAAAATTCTCAGTGAAGGCATTCAGCAAGGCATCGCCAACTCCATTCTCATCAAGATCAACCAGATCGGCACGCTGACCGAAACCTTCGCCGCCGTCGAAATGGCCAAGCGCGCGGGTTATACGGCAGTGATTTCACATCGATCGGGTGAAACTGAA
>JAUSMB010000058.1 GCA_030645365.1 Rugosibacter sp. | reverse complement strand
ATATGAGCAAGCGGCGGGAGCATCCCGCGCGATTTGCATCACGACAGGCTTCCAGTCAATGAAATTTCTGCTCGTCTCAACATTTCGTCTCAATTTGAATTCGTCGTCGCGCTTTGCGGTGGCTTATTCAGCGTTTCCTTAAATTTTTATCATTTCGTATTCCCTACTGCTTATGAGCTCTCTCCCTTTCCCCACGCTCTTTTCTCCGTTGCAGGTGGGCGCGCATGTGTTAAAAAATCGCGCCATCATGGGCTCCATGCATTTGCGTCTGGAAACAATGGATCGTCCTCTCCAGCGCCAAGCGATGTTTTATGCCGAGCGTGCCCGTCATGGCGTTGCCTTGATGGTGACAGGCGGTTTTTCACCCAATGTCGAAGGGCTGCTGGAAAAAGATGGCCCGCTATTGGCTACTCCGGAGCAGGCGGCGACATTGCGCGGGATTACCGAGGCCGTGCATGCCGAAGGCGGACGCATGCTGTTGCAAATATTGCACGCAGGACGCTATGCGCGAATTCCTTCACCTGTTGCTCCGTCGGTTATTCCATCGCGCATTAATCACAACATTCCGCGCGAATTGACCGAGGCTGAAATCGAAACCACGATAGAAGATTTTGTGCGTTGCGCTGAGCTCGCTGCGCTGGCTGGTTTTGATGGCGTGGAAGTGATGGGTTCAGAAGGCTATTTACTCAACCAATTCACAGTCACGCGCACCAATCAGCGCACTGATGCGTGGGGTGGCAGCGTTGAAAACCGGCATCGGTTGCCGGTTGAAATTGTCCGCCGCATGCGCGAGCGTTTGGGTGTTGGTTTTTTGATCATGTTTCGTATCTCGGCCATAGATTTGGTTGAAGAGGGTGCCGATGCGCATGAAGTCGCTCAGCTTGCGCGCGCGGTCGAGGCGGCGGGTGCCGATATTTTGAATATCGGCATTGGCTGGCACGAGGCGCGCATCCCCACCATTGCATTTGTGGTGCCCCGTGCAGCGTGGCGTTTTGCTGCAGCGCGTCTCAAGCGCGTGGTGAACATCCCCGTGGTGGCTTCCAACCGCATTAACACACCGGATGTTGCCGAAGCCCTGCTTGCCAGCGGTGATGCTGATTTGGTATCGATGGCGCGACCATTTCTCGCCGACCCTGCCTTCATGCACAAAGCAGAGCACGGGCGTGCGGATGAAATCAATACGTGCATTGCCTGCAATCAGGCGTGCCTGGATTATATTTTTTCGGATCGCCCGGCGACCTGCCTGGTGAATCCGCGTGCAGGCCATGAATTAACGTTTGCAGAAATCAAACCATCGGCTGGCCGACGCCGTATTGCAGTGGTGGGCGCGGGAGTTGCTGGGCTGGCATGTGCCGTCACGGCAAGCGAACAAGGCCATTGCGTTACCTTATTTGAAGCGGCTGAAACAATCGGCGGGCAAATTAACTATGCTAGGCAAGTGCCGGGAAAGCAGGAGTTTAACGAGCTGCTACGCTACTACCGGCGGCGGTTAGAGGTACTGGGTGTGGCATTGCGACTCGGCGAAAAACCCGATGCTTCTAGATTGGTTGCGGGCAAGTTCGATCGCATCGTTATTGCAACCGGTGTGCGCCCGCGTGTGCCGGATATTCCGGGGATTACTCATGCCAGCGTGGTGAGCTATCCGGAGGTTTTTTCCGGGCGGGTGATACCGGGTCAGCGCGTGGTGGTGATGGGTGCCGGTGGTATCGGTTTCGATCTGGCAGAGTTTCTTTGTCACCAGCCAAGGGATGCGCAGACAGCACGAGACCCGATTCAACAGTTTCAAAACACTTGGGGCGTGGATGTGTCCCCTGATGCACATGGGGGGTTAAAAGCTGCGGCCCTAGCGCAACCCTTTCGGCAGGTCACGCTGGTGCAGCGCAAACCTGACAAGCCCGGCCGTACGCTGGGGCTTACGACCGGCTGGGCACTAAAAGCAAGCTTGCAACGCTATGGTGTCCAGATGCTGGCTGGTTGTCATTACGAGCGCATTGATGATGCAGGCTTACACCTCACAGTGAATGGCAAAGCGCAGGTGCTGGTTGCCGATACCATCGTGCTTTGTACAGGACAAGAAACGGAGCGCAGTTTGTTTGATGCGTTATGTGCGCTAGGCGTAACACCTGATTTGATTGGTGGCGCAGATGAAGCTGCCGAGCTAGATGCTCTGCGTGCAATCGATCAGGGGATGCGCTGTGCGCTGCAAATTTAACGTGAAAATAAGCGTCGTAGAAAGAGAAAGTCTCGCTCTATAATCATTAAAAAGATAATGACTTTTCGGATAGTTAAGGAAAGTTAAGTATTCCGTATCAACATCCCATCGACGGCACTATACCTACAATGGATTTTTCACAATCGGAGGAGCACACCAGTATTCGTGATGCCGTGGGCAAAATATGCGCACAGTTTGATGATCACTACTGGCTGGAAAAAGATCGTGTGGGCGGCTTTCCCCACGAGTTGCATCGTGCCTTTGCTGACGGGGGTTGGCTAGGCATCTGCCTGCCCGTTGCGTACGGCGGTAGTGGCATGGGTATTACCGAGGCTGCGGTGATGATGCAAACCATCACGGCTTCCGGGGCGGGGCTGTCGGGGGCTTCGGCTGTGCATATGAATATCTTCGGGCTGCAGCCAGTGGCGGTGTTTGGCACGGAGGAGCAAAAACAGCGCATGCTGCCGCCATTAATTGCCGGACGCGAGAAAGCCTGTTTTGCGGTGACCGAGCCAAATACAGGGCTAAACACCACCCAATTGCAAACCCGTGCCGAGCGTGTGGGCGATCACTACGTTCTTTCCGGTGAAAAGGTGTGGATTTCTACGGCGCAAGTCGCCGAGAAGATGTTGATTCTTGCGCGTACGACGCCACAAGATCAATGTAGCAAGCCATCTTTGGGCTTGAGCTTGTTTTATACCAATCTTGATCGCAAGTATGTTGAGTTGTGCGAGATAGACAAAATGGGCCGCAAAGCAGTGGATTCCAACCAGCTTTTTATTGATGGCTTGCCGGTGCCGGTGGCTGACCGCATTGGCGAAGAAGGTCGCGGGTTTGAATACATTTTGCATGGCATGAATCCCGAACGGATTTTGATTGCTGCCGAAGCGATAGGGCTGGGGCGAGCGGCACTGAATCGTGCCACGCGGTATGCTAATGAGCGCATTGTATTTAACCGGCCGATTGGAAAAAACCAGGCTATTCAGCATCCCTTGGCTGAGTCGTGGATGGCGCTTGAGGCGGCGGATCTGATGACGATGCGCGCTGCATGGAAGTACGACCACGGTGAGCCCTGTGGTGCGGATGCGAACGCGGCAAAGTACTTGGCGGCGGAAGCGGGGTTCGAGGCTTGCCAGCGCGCGGTGATGACCCATGGCGGTTATGGCTATGCCAAGGAGTACCACGTTGAACGCTACTTGCGTGAGATCATGATCCCACGCATTGCGCCGATCAGCCCGCAGTTGATCTTGTGTTACATCGCAGAAAAAGTATTGAGTTTGCCCAAGTCGTATTAACCAGTTTGCATAAAAAAGCACTACCTCTTTTTGATTATTTTGGACGATTAACCATGACTAGCGATTATTTGGATACTGAACGGCAAGACAACATGCGCATGCTGGCTGAGAGTGCGCAAACCTTTGCCATCAAAGTCTCACCGTTGACGCGCGCGCGCGGTTTGCGCGGTTCGGCAAGCGGCTTTGACCGTGACTTTTGGGGCAAGCTCGCCGAGCAAGGCTGGACAGGGCTTTTGATCCCTGAAGTGTTTTCAGGCTATGGCCAGGGCTTTGGCGAAATGGCCGCCGTGGTGAGTGCCTTGGCCACGCAAGTGGCGCCCGAGCCGGTGGTGCCTGCCTTGGTGTTTGCCAGTCGAGTCATTGAAAATACAGGTAATGGCGATCTGCAACAGCAATTGCTGGCAAGCATCGTCGCCGGTGAATTGATTCCCGGCGTGGCCTGGCAGGAAGAACTGGCTGGTTTGCAGGTGAACTTGATGGCTAACGCCGTAGTGGCAGCGCCGACTAATTCAGGCATCCAGCTGACCGGCGAAAAACACCACGTGCGCCCCGGCGCGGATTGCGATGGTTTTGTCGTGACGGCAAAGCAAGGCAATGACCTGTCGCTTTGGTGGGTGCCGGCAAATGCCGCTGGCGTTAAGGTGAAATCAGTGGCCTTGGCGGATGATACCAGCGAAGCCAGTGTGCATTTTAATGGCGTGATGCTGGATGAGTCGCAATGTTTGGCGCAAGGCGATGCCGCCATGGTGGCCTTCACCCGCGCGTATGACGAAGCCCTGGTGATGACCAGTGTGGAATTGCTCGCCTTGCAAAAAGCCATGCTCAATATGACGCTGGAGTATCTGCGCACCCGCGTGCAGTTTGGCAAGCCGATTGGCAGCTTTCAAGCCTTGCAGCATCGCGCGGTGGATTTGCTGATTCAGCAGGAACTCACTTCCTCCGTGCTGTCCCAGGCCTTGGTGATGCTAGATGACGGTGACACCAATGCCCTTGAGCGTTCCGCCATGGCCAGCCGTATCAAGGCGCGCGCGTCTGACGCTGGCTTGCTGCTGGCACGTGAATCAATACAGTTGCATGGTGCGATTGGCTTTACCGATGAATACGATCTGGGGTTGTATGTGCAACGCGCGCTGGTGTTGTCTGCCTGGCTTGGCAATGGACTTGCACAGCGTCGTCGTTATGCATTGATTGCCAGCCTGTCTATATAAGATAAAAGCAAGGAGATACCCGAATGTCTACGAATCAAACAACTGATTGGAATGCCCTCGATACCGATATTTTTCGCCAAACGGTGCGCGCATTTTTTGAACAGAACTATCCGGCTGAAATGCGCTATCCCAAAACCCGCTTGCGCTGGGCTGAGATTAAAGACTGGTACATGACATTGTCAAAGAAAGGCTGGGTTGCCCCGAGCTGGCCGCAGGTGTACGGCGGCATGGGCTTGAGCCCGGAAAAATTGATTGTATTTATCGAAGAGCAGGAACGCTGGGGCGTAGGGCGCGCGCCGGACATGGGTATCACCATGATTGGCCCTTTGCTGATTCAATATGGCAGCGAGGAGCAGCAGCAAAAATACCTGCCTAAAATCATTCAAGGCGAGAATATCTGGTGCCAGGGTTATTCCGAGCCGAATGCCGGTTCTGATCTAGCGAGTTTACGTACCGATGCCGTGGAAGATGGGGATGACTTCATCATCAACGGGCAAAAAACCTGGACCACGCTCGCGCAAGACGCAACGCATATTTTTCTTTTGGCGCGCACCGATAAAACCGTCAAGAAACAGGAAGGCATCAGCTTTTTGCTGGCCGACTTTACAACGCCCGGCATTACCGTGCGGCCGATTCGCAACATCGCAGGGCATGAGGAATTTTGCGAAGTCTTTTTTGAAAACGTGCGCGTACCCAAGGCCAATCTGGTTGGTGGCTTGAATCAGGGCTGGGGCATTGCCAAGGCACTGCTGGGCTTTGAGCGGATTTTCCTCGGTAGCCCCAAGCAGTCGCAATATGCACTTTCGCGCGTAGAAGAAGCGGCGCACGCCCTGGGCTTGTTCGGTGATCAGGGTTTTGTGGATCGCTATACCCAATTGCAGCTGGATGTGGCTGACCTGAGCGCACTGTATGTGCGTTTTGTCGAGCAAGTCAAACGCGGCGAAAAGTTGGGGCCGGATGTTTCCATGCTTAAAGTATGGGCGGCAGAAACATTTTCGCGGCTGGCCAATTTGTTGGTTGAAATCACCGGCGGATCAGGCGCCGTGGCGGGCGATATTGAGGTGAACGGCAAAAAGATTGATGTGCTCACCAGTTTCTACAATGCCCGGCCAGCCACCATTTACGGCGGCAGTAGCGAGATTCAGCGCAACATTCTTGCCGCTAGCGTGTTGCAGCTGCGCAGTTAAATCATTCTAAAAAACACAGGTGGACAATATGACGAATGCTTTCAGCGGCTCCGGGCCGGACGCCGTTTTTGCGGCGTATCTGGCAGACGGGCGGTTCATGCTGCAGCAATGCGATGATTGCAAAAAACATGTGTTTTACCCGCGTGTGCTGTGTTCGCATTGTGGTTCGCCAAAGCTCACCTGGCAGCCTGCCAGCGACCAAGGCACGGTGTATTCCACCACCGTGGTGCGTAGAAAACCAGAGCAGGGCGGCGACTATAACGTCGCGCTGGTTGATTTGAGCGAGGGCCCACGGATGATGAGCCGGGTGGATGGCCTGGCGCCGCATGAGGTCATGATAGGTATGGACGTGCGCGTAAAAATTATTGACGAGCCGGGACACGGCAAGCTTTTGGTCTTTATGCCGACGCAAGGCGGTGGCGCATGAAGGCAACTGATTTACGCGGCAAAACCGCGATTGTCGGCGTGGGCTTGGGCGGCTTGCCCTCAGCGCCGAACCGCAGCTCGATGGAAATTCAAACCGAAGCGGTGCATCAGGCTTTGACCGATGCGGGATTGAATCTCAGCGATGTCGATGGTTTATTTACCGGCTCATCGCATGCCTTCATGCCGGCCTTATCCACAGCGGAATACTTGGGCATACGGCCGAAAATTTCCGATACCACGATGATTGGTGGCTCATCCTTTGTTGGCCATTTGTTGCCTGCGGCGATGGCGCTGCAATATGGTTTGTGCGATGTGGCGCTGATTTGCTACGGCAGCAACCAGGGCTCGGGCTTTGGCAAGCTCAAATCCATGTCCGAGCCGCAAACCTATGAAGCGCCGTACGATCCGCGACATCCGATTACCAGCTATGCCTTGGCTGCGGCACGCCATATGCACCAGTTCGGCACACGCCGTGAAGATTTGGCCGAAGTGGCTGTCGCGGCACGGCGCTGGGCGCAGTTGAACCCCTTGGCCTTTGCGCGCGATGACCTCACGTTAGAGCAAGTGATGGCGTCGCGCATGGTGAATGACCCGTTATCAAAACTCGATTGCTGTCTGGTCACCGATGGTGGTGGCGCGCTGGTGCTGGTGCGCAGCGAACGCGCCAAAGACTTCCCCAAGCCGCCGGTGTATATGCTGGGCACAGCCATGGCGCACTGGCATCGCCAAATCAGCAGCATGCCCGATTTAACCGTGACGGCGGCGGCTGAATCCGGCCCGCGTGCATTCGCCATGGCTGGCTTGGCGCCAAAGGACGTGGACGTGGTTGAGTTGTACGACGCTTTCACTATCAACACCATTTTGTTTTTGGAAGACCTCGGTTTTTGCGCCAAGGGCGAAGGCGGTGCTTTTGTGCGGGATGGGCGCATCGCGCCAGGCGGCAACCTGGCCGTGAACACCAATGGTGGCGGTTTGTCGTGTTGCCACCCGGGCATGTACGGCACCTTTTTACTGATTGAAGCGGTACAACAACTACGTGGCGAAGCGGGGGCACGGCAAGTGGATAATGCGCACATCGCGCTATGCCACGGCAATGGCGGCGTGCTCTCCAGCCAGGTAACGGCGCTGCTGGGGGATGCCTCCACGCTGTAATTTGAGATGTAATAAACGTTTTAATGGCGCGCTAATAATTAGTGGCGCAGAAAAAATAACAGGAGAGAGCGGCATGGCAATTAACTATGACAAGCTGATGGCATGGCCGTTTGAGGATGTGTGTCACCGCTATACCACGCGTGACACCATGCTGTATGCCCTGGGCATCGGGCTGGGCGCTGACCCTATGAATGAAGCCGAGCTGCGCTTTGTGTATGAAAAAAATCTGTGTGTCTTGCCTACTTACCCCGTTGTGTTGGGCTACCCCGGCTTGTGGATCAAAGACCTGGGTACCGGCGTTGATTGGACAAAGCTTGTGCATGGCGAGCAAGGCTTGCGTATCCATCGCCTGCCAGAGGCTGCGGGCGAAGTGATTGGCCGTACACGAGTTACGGGTGTGATCGACAAGGGCGAAGGCCGAGGCGCGCTGGTATTGACCGAGCGAAAAATTACCGATGCGGCCAGTGGCGAGTTGCTTTGTACTTTGACTTCCACGACCTTTTGCCGTGCCGATGGCGGCTTTGGCGGGCCAGCCAGTTCTGCGCCCGTCATTCATGTGCTGCCCGAACGTACGCCGGACGTTACTCTCGACCGCCCGACCGATTTGCGCGCAGCACTCATCTATCGCTTATCGGGCGACTACAACCCGCTGCATGCCGAACCCGCCATGGCAAAGACAGCGGGGTTCGAGCGCCCGATTTTGCATGGCTTGTGCACCTTTGGCATTGCGGGTCATGCACTGACTAACACCGTGTGCGATAACGACCCCACGCGTTTGATTGCGATGAATGTGCGCTTTACCTCGCCGGTGTATCCGGGCGAGACGATACGCACTGAAATGTGGGTCGATGGCAATATCGTGTCTTTTCGTGCTCGGGTGGTTGAGCGTGATGTGGTGGTGCTCAATAACGGCCGCGCCGAGATTACGTGAGTGCAGTGAGCCTTTGATCAATACCTAGATCAGCCTTGACAGGATGCCGACCCGTGGATTTTCGCTTAACTGAAGAGCAGCAGTCCTTGCAAACAACCGCTCGACGTTTTGCTGTTGAGCAAATGACGCCTGTTGCACGTGAGCTGGAACGCACGGCAACGCCCGTGCCGCACGAGTGGCTGCGGCGCTATGCCGAGATGGGTTTTTTAGGCATTAACGTCGCCGCTGAATACGGTGGCATGGGGTTGGGTAATCTGGAAGCGTTATTGGTAATAGAAGAATTTGCCAAGGTGTCTTCGGCGGTGGCATTCCCGATTTTTGAAAGCAATGTGGGCCCCGTTCGCGCCATTGAACATTTTGCGAGCGAGGCGCTAAAGCGCCGTGTTTTGCCGGCCGTTTGCCGTGGCGATTTGGTGGTTGCGGTGGCGATGTCCGAGCCTGACGCGGGCTCCGCATTGACTGATCTTAAAACCACGGCGCATGTTGAAGGTGATGAAATCGTCATCAATGGGCAAAAGCGCTGGTCCAGTGGCAGCGGCCATTCGGGAGGGTATGTGGTGTACTGCCGCATGTCAGATTCGCCAGGGGCTGCGGGTATCGGTGCTGTCTATGTGGAGAAAGATATTCCAGGTTTGACATTCGGTGCGCCAGAACAGTTGTTGGGATTTCGTGGCATCCCGAGTGCCGACATATTTTTCGATGCGGTGCGTGTACCGCAAGAAAATCTGATCGTGCCGGCGGGTGGATTCAAAAAACTGATGGAAGCGTTTGATCTGGAGCGCTGTGGTAACGCCACGATGTGTTTAGGCATTGCCGCAAGCGCCTTGGAAGATGCCTTGCAGTATGTGCAAGAGCGCCAGCAATTTGGCAAGCCGATTGTGGATTTTCAGGCCGTCCAGTTAAAGCTGGCGGACATGACCATGAAGGTGGAAGCCACGCGCTTGTTGATTCATCGCGCAGCGCAAAACGCCAGCCATGCGTTGCCATCCATGCTGGAAAGCAGCGTTGCCAAATGCTATGCCAACCAAACCGTGCGTGATGTGTGTGGCACGGCCTTGCAGCTTTTGGGGGCGTATGGCTATTCAACGCAGTTTTCGATGGAGCAACGCCTGCGTGATGGCTGGGGTTGGGGCATTGCGGGCGGCACGATTGATATCCAGATGATCAATATTTCCTCGGCGCTGGTGGGACGGCGTTTTAGTCAGCGCACATAACTATTTACGGCGAGGGCCTGTCATGAAAGAGTTAATACCACCCATAACGACATCGGCAGGCGCAACTGATGCAACAGGCGCACCGGGTGAAATGGGTGCAATGGGTGAAAAGAGTGCAAAGGGTGCCCTGAGCGGCCTCAAAGTGATCGATTTATCGCGTGTGTTGGGTGGGCCATTTTGCGCCCAAACGCTGGCTGATCATGGCGCGCAGGTGATCAAAGTTGAGCCGCCACAAGGCGATGAAACCCGTGCCTGGGGGCCGCCGTTCAACGACACCGGTCTGGCTGCTTATTATCTGGGCGTGAATCGCAACAAGCAGGGCATGGTGATCGATTTGTCGAGTGTCGAAGGACGAGAGATCGTTCTGCGTTTGCTTGAAGACGCGGATGTGCTCATCGAGAATTTCAAAATCGGCACGCTGGAGCGCTGGGGCTTGGGCTACGAAGAGGTGCTGCGCGCGCGTTTTCCGCGCCTCATCCATTGCCGTGTCAGCGGCTTTGGTGCCGACGGCCCGCTGGGTGGTGCGCCCGGATACGATGCTGTCGCGCAAGCCATGAGCGGGTTGATGAGCATCAATGGTTCGCCCGAATCCGGTGCCACGCGTATTGGCGTGCCGATTGTCGACCTGGCGACGGGCTTGTCCGCGACTATCGGCGTTTTGCTGGCGCTGGCCGAGCGCAATCGTTCGGGCGCAGGGCAGTTCGTTGACGCCACCTTGTATGACACCGCCATCGCGCTGTTACATCCACACGCCAGCAATTGGTTTATATCTGGAAACTCGCCACGGCGCTCAGGCAATGCGCACCCGAATATCGTTCCTTACGATAAATATCCGACCCGCACTTGCGAGGTATTTCTTGGCATTGGCAACAACGGGCAGTTTCGCAAGTTTTGCGCTTACCTCGGTAAACCCGAGCTGGCGACAGATCACCGCTTTATGGATAACAGCGACCGCATTGTTAACCGTACTGTGCTGCGCGAATTGCTCGAAGCAGAATTGAGCCATGTTGATGGCCATGTGCTGTGTGAAAACCTCATTGCGGCCGGTGTGCCCGCCGGGCCAGTGCTATCGATACCTGAAGTGTTGACGCACCCACACACACTGCACCGCGAAATGGCGATCACGACGGCCACTTACACGGGCACGGGCATTCCACTAAAACTCTCGCGCACGCCGGGCAATATCACCAGCCCCTCGCCCGCGTTTGGCGAGCACACCCGAGAAATTCTAGAAGCGCATGGATATGATGCAAATGAAGTACAGGCCTTGCTGGATGAAGGTGTGGTGATCGCCGCACCGGTTGTTTGATGGGTGTTTTAATAAAACAAAACTTTAACGAGGAAAAATAATGGATCTTGATCTGGCAGGAAAATCAGTCGTGGTTACCGGCGGTGCTTCCAACATCGGGCGCGGCATCGTGCTGGCTTATGCACTTGAAGGCGCGAACATCACCATTGGCGATATTGATCATCAACAAGCTGAAAAAGTCGCTGTGCTGGCGCGTGCGCAAGGCGCAAAAAGTGTGCAGGTCATTCCTACGGATGTGACGAACCTGGAGCAAGTGAAAGCCATGTTTGCCGCAGCGGTCAGTAAGTTTGGCGGGGTGGATGTGCTGGTGAATAATGTCGGTTGGGATAAGCTCATGTTTTTCACGCAAACGAACCCTGAGTTGTGGGAGCGCATCATTCGCATCAACTACATGGGTGTGCTCAACTGTACGCACACCGCGCTTGGGTTGATGATTTCCCAAAAATCTGGCGCTATTGTTTCGATTAGCTCGGATGCCAGTCGCCAAGGGGAAACGAAAGAAGCGGTGTACGGTGGAGTCAAAGCCGCGATTAACAGCTTCATGAAAACCATCGCCAAAGAAAATGGACGCTATGGCATCCGCTGCAATGTGGTTTGTCCTGGCGTCACCATTCCAGAAGAAGCGGAGGATGTGGGCAGCACCAGCATGTGGTCCGACCCCACCGGCATGTTTACCCCCGAGCAGCTCGAAAAAGTAGCTAACGCCTTGCCTTTGAAGAAAGTAGGGCGGCCAATCGATGTGGCCAATGCCGTGGTGTTCTTGTCGTCAAAAGCCGCAAGCCACGTTACGGGGCAGGTGCTGTCCGTATCTGGTGGCTACAGCATGATTGGCTAGGCCAACTTATTACGATAAGAGCCGCAGCAACAAAGTAGATGCTGGCTTGAGCGACTTTCTAGCGCGGCTCAAGCCAGCAGTTTTCACCGCGTGTCACCATCAAGCCTTGAGAGACCTGAAATATTGCTGCGCTGCGGCAATATTGTTTGCCAATATCTTTTTGAAGGCATTGGTGATGTGGTAATGGTCGGTTGGTTTTCCTTCAATAATCCTTTTATAAAAAACACCGACCTCTTCTGTCGCCTTGACGGCACCTTGCACTACGGTTTCGTTTAATTCGACAGTACTGGTGATGACTTCCTGGGTTTTGGCTTTTACTTCATCAATGGGTAACATGGCATGCTCCTTTCAGAAAATGTTGCGATGCACCAATTTCTCATACTATTGCTATGGTGTCAACGCCTGCTCAAAATAGTTTTGGGGTTGGCTTGATTTGTCGAACGACGATTAACGCTGGCGCCTATCTGATCGACTGATATCTCCGCCGGTATATAATTGCAACCCTGTTTCCGAGGAGCGCTGCAAGGTCGGGCTAATGTTCAGTTGGCTCAGGCCCTAGGCTCGGAATCTGTTTTCAACGGCGCTCACCTACCCTGGAAATTTTCTGCCGGGTTGTGTGTGAGCCGAATAGTTGCAAATCAGCATCGCTCCCCGCCCCGGTCATGAATGGAGAAACACGTGACCGCTAGCCACCGCCCGCAACCCGACCGCAGTAACGAATTGAGCGACTTGCTCGCGCAGCGCATCCTTATCCTCGATGGCGCCATGGGCACGATGGTGCAGCAGCATGGATTAAAAGAGGCGGACTATCGCGGTGAGCGTTTTCTGACGCACGCGAAAGATCTGAAAGGCAATAACGATTTGCTTTGCCTGACGCGACCCGACGTGATTCGCGGTATCCACACGGCATATCTGGAAGCCGGTGCAGATATTCTGGAAACCAACAGCTTTAATGCCACGCGTGTGTCGCAAGCGGAATATGGTTTGGCGGATATTGCATTCGAGTTGAACGTCGCCGCAGCGCGCTTGGCGCGAGAAGTAGCGGATCAATTTTCCACGCCGGATAAACCCCGCTTTGTGGCCGGGGTGTTAGGGCCTACTTCACGCACGGCGTCGCTTTCGCCCGACGTGAATGACCCCGGTGCGCGCAATGTGACGTTCGATGCACTGGTGGCCGATTACGTTGAATCTGCCCGCGGCCTGACAGAAGGCGGCGCGGATATTTTGCTGGTCGAAACCATTTTCGACACGCTGAATGCCAAAGCCGCCTTGTTCGCGATTGAAAAGTTTTTCGACGAAGCAGGTCGGCGCTGGCCGGTGATGATTTCCGGCACCATTACCGATGCCTCCGGCCGCACGCTCTCGGGCCAGACGGCGGAGGCTTTCTGGAATTCGCTGCGCCATGTCAAGCCGCTGTCGTTCGGTCTTAACTGCGCACTGGGCGCGAAAGAGTTGCGTCAGTACGTGGTCGAAATTTCGCGCCTGTGTGACTGTTTCATTTCTGCGCACCCCAATGCCGGTTTGCCGAATGCGTTTGGTGGCTATGACGAAACGCCAGAAATGCTGGCTGAAGAAATCCGCGAATGGGGGGAAGCGGGCATTATCAATATCGCCGGTGGCTGCTGCGGCACCACGCCGGACCACATCCGTGCGATGGCCGAAGCACTGAAAACGTGTTCACCTCGCCGCCCTGCTAGCGCTAGCGCCAGCGCGTTGCGTCCCTCCGGGAATTTTTCGCTGCGCCTCTCCGGTCTCGAAGCTTTTAACATTACCGACGACAGCTTGTTCGTGAACGTAGGTGAGCGTACCAATGTCACGGGCTCCAAGGCTTTCGCGCGCATGATTCTCGATAGCCGCTTTGATGATGCGTTGGCAGTCGCGCGTAGCCAAGTTGAAAATGGCGCGCAGGTGATTGATATCAACATGGACGAAGCGATGCTGGATTCGCAGGCCGCGATGGTGAAGTTCCTCCACCTCGTTGGCTCCGAGCCGGACATCTGCAAAGTACCGATCATGCTCGATTCGTCGAAGTGGGAGGTGATCGAGGCGGGCCTGAAATGCATTCAGGGCAAGGGCATTGTCAATTCCATCTCGATGAAAGAAGGCGAGTCGAAATTTCTCAACCAGGCACGGCTGGCGCGGCGCTATGGCGCTGCGGTGATTGTCATGGCGTTTGACGAACAAGGCCAGGCCGATACCTTCGAGCGCAAAACGAATATCTGCAAACGCGCGTATGACTTGCTGGTCGCTGACGGTTTTCCGGCTGAAGACATTATTTTTGACGCCAACATTTTTGCTATCGCCACCGGCATTCCCGAGCACGATAACTACGCGGTGGATTTCATCAACGCCGTCGCCTGGATTAAGGACAATCTGCCGCATGCGCGCACCTCGGGTGGCGTTTCCAACGTCTCGTTTTCTTTCCGTGGTAACGACTCTGTGCGTGAGGCGATTCACACCGTGTTTCTGTATCACGCGGTCAAAGCCGGGCTCACCATGGGCATCGTCAACGCCGGGCAGTTGGGCGTGTATGACGACCTTGACCCGGTGCTGCGTGACAAAGTGGAAGACGTGGTGCTCAATCGAAAAGTCGGCGCTGGTGAGACGCTGGTGGAATTTGCCAGCACAGTCAAAGGCCAGGCCAAAGAGCAAGTGGTTGATCTGGCCTGGCGCGATGCGTCGGTAGAAAAGCGGCTGGAACACGCCATGGTCAGAGGCATCACCGAATTCGTGGTGGCTGATACCGAAGAGTGCCGCGCCACGCTGATGGGCGCAGGCAAACCGCCGCTGGCGGTGATCGAAGGGCCGCTGATGGCGGGCATGAACGTGGTGGGCGATTTGTTCGGCGCGGGCAAGATGTTCTTGCCGCAAGTGGTCAAATCCGCCCGCGTGATGAAGCTGGCCGTGGCGCACTTGCTGCCATATATCGAAGCGGAAAAACTGCGCACGGGTTCCACCAGCAAAGGCAAGATCATCATGGCCACCGTCAAGGGCGATGTCCATGACATCGGCAAAAACATCGTCGGCGTGGTGCTCGGCTGCAATGGCTACGACGTGGTTGATCTGGGCGTCATGGTGCCGGTCGATAAAATTTTGCATGCCGCCAAAGAGCATGGTGCGCAAGCTATTGGGTTGTCGGGTTTGATCACACCATCGCTGGAAGAAATGGCGAATATCGCCAGCGAAATGCAGCGTTTGGGCTGGGGCGGTGGGGATGGTTTGCCCATGCCTTTGCTGATTGGCGGCGCGACCACCAGCCGTGCGCATACCGCGATAAAAATCGCACCGAATTACGACGGCCCAGTGGTGTATGTGCCGGACGCTTCGCGCGCGGTGGGTGTAGTGACGCAATTACTCTCGATCGATATGCGTGCCGCGTTTGTTGATGAGGTGGCGGCCGACTACGAGAAAGTGCGCGTTCAGCACGCGGCGAAAAAAGGTGTGCCCTTGGTATCTCTTGCGGCAGCACGGGCTAATCGCGCCAAGCTTGACTATGCGCCCGTTAAACCGCGCCAGTTGGGTGTCCGTGTGTTGCGCGATCTTGATTTGGCGATGCTGGCCGAGTACATCGATTGGGGCCCGTTTTTTCAAACGTGGGATCTGGCCGGACATTTCCCCGAGATACTGGATGATGCGGTGGTGGGTGAAGCGGCGCGCAACGTTTACCGTGATGCTCAGACGATGCTGCAACAAGTGATCGCAGAAAAGTGGATGACGGCCAACGCCGTATTTGGCCTGTTTCCGGCCAACGCGGTGGGCGATGACATCGTGTTTTTTGATGATGAATCGCGCACGATGCCGCTGATGACCTGGCACGGATTACGTCAGCAGCAAGAGCGTCCGGCGGGCAAGCCGCATCAGTGTTTATCTGATTTTGTCGCGCCCAGATCGGTGCAAAAAGTCGGCGATGGTGATACGGCGGCAACGACCACCATTCCCGATTACGCCGGTGCGTTTGCTGTAAGCGCAGGCATCGGCATCGAGAGGAAACTGGCCGAGTTTGCCATGCAGCATGATGACTACCGCGCCATTCTTTTGAAGTCGCTCGCTGATCGTTTGGCTGAAGCGGCGGCTGAATGGCTGCACACACAGGTACGCCGTGACGCCTGGGGTTACGCTGCGGACGAGGCCTTGGCGGTTGATGAGATGATTGCCGAAAAGTATCGTGGCATTCGCCCGGCACCCGGGTATCCGGCATGCCCCGATCACACCGTTAAAGCTGCGCTGTTCCAGTTGCTTGACGCCCCGGCCAATGCGGACATGGAATTAACCGAGAGCTTTGCCATGACGCCCGCTGCTTCAGTGGCCGGGTTTTATCTGGCGCACCCCGAAGCGAAATATTTTGCTGTCGGCAAAATCGGTCGCGACCAGCTGGAAGACTGGGCAAAGCGCAGCGGCATGCCGGTGAAGGAAGCCGAACGGTGGCTGGCACCGCTGCTTTAAAAGTCGCTGGCCAATTCTGCGGGGCGCGTCGCACAAGTCGTCGCGTCTTGCAGAATTAGCCACCTAGTCAGCGACTGTCAGCAGTAAATCTTTCGGGTTAACTGCCTGCCCTTTTTTCGCAAACACGTCGACGATTGTCATGTCGCGTTCAGCGCGCACAACCGATTCCATCTTCATTGCTTCAATAGACACCAGTGGATCGCCGCGCTTCACTTTCTGGCCGGGTTTTACGGATACGGTGACGATCGTTCCTGGCATCGGGGCACCAATATGCGCTGGATTGCCGCTGTCTGCCTTGGGTCGTTCGCGTCGCGTTTGCGTTTGTGATACGCCCGCTTTTGCAACACGCACCAAACGCGGTTGGCCGTTGAGCTCAAAAAAGAGTTTTTTGGCGTCGCCTTCATCGTCCGTGAAGTCAGCGCTACCCTGCAAGCGGATGACCAAAGTCTTGCCCGCATCAATGGCCACAGAAGCTTCTTCGCCTTCTGCCATGCCGTAGAAAAATACAGGCGTAGGCAACTGGCTGACATCACCATATTTACTGTGGTGCGCGCAAAATTCTGTGAATACTTTGGGGTACATCAGCCACGATGCGAGGTCTTGGTCGTTGAGCTGGCGGCCAACGGTTTTCTCGGCGAGGTGACGCTCCGCATCAAGATCAACAGCGGGCAGCCCCTTGCCTGGCCGCTCTGTCATCGGCTGTTTGCCTTGCAGAATTTTGTCTGACAGCGCCTCTGGAAAACCTTCCGGTGGCCGACCCAGTTCGCCCTTAAAAAGCGAGACAACCGATTCGGGGAAGGCTACTTCCCGCGCAGGGTCGGTTACATCATCAGGGCTAAGGTCATTGGCTACCATGAACAAAGCCATATCGCCCACCACTTTTGAGGTAGGTGTGACTTTAACGATGTCGCCGAATAGCTGATTGACCTCCGCATAGGCGCTGGATACCTCCGGCCAGCGGTGTTCCAACCCCATGGCGCGGGCTTGTTCACGCAAGTTGGTGTATTGGCCGCCGGGCATTTCGTGGTGATAGACATCGGATGTTCCGCAGCGTATATCTGCCTCGAACGGCGCATAAAACCGGCGTACACCTTCCCAGTAATTTGAAATCTCGCGCATGGCATGGGTATCTATGTCAGGCGCCCGATCACTACCAGCCAAGGCATCGGCAATCGAGGTCAGATTCGGCTGCGAGGTCAAGCCAGAGAGGGCATCCAAGGCCCCGTCGACGGCGTCAACACCCGCTTCCACGGCAGCCAGCACGGAAGCTGCGGCAATACCCGATGTGTCATGGGTGTGGAAATGAATGGGCAAGCCGGTTTCATCCCGCAGTGCTGCAACCAGGGTACGAATTGCTCGTGGCCGACACACGCCCGCCATATCTTTTATGCCCAGAATATGCGCCCCGGCTTTTTCCAGCTGTTTGGCCATGGTGACGTAATATTTGAGATCAAATTTGGCGCGTTTGGGATCAAAAATATCGCTGGTATAGCAGATCGCCGCTTCACACACGCCACCCGATTCGATAACGCTGTCCATGGCAACGCGCATGTTGTCCACCCAATTGAGTGAATCGAAAACGCGAAAAATATCGATGCCTGCCTGGGCTGCCTGCTGGATGAAAAACCGAACCACGTTGTCCGGGTAATTGGTGTAACCCACTGCATTGGCAGAACGCAACAACATCTGGAAGGGGATATTCGGTACGTGCTCACGCAATTTAGCCAAGCGTTCCCAGGGGTCCTCCTTGAGAAAGCGTAACGCCACATCGAAGGTTGCCCCACCCCAGCATTCCATGGAAAGTAACTGCGGCAGCCGATGAGCGTAATACGGGGCGATATCCAGCATGTCACGCGTGCGCATGCGCGTGGCAAACAGCGACTGATGCGCATCGCGCATACTGGTGTCCGTTAGCATGACTTGCGGATTGGCGCGCAACCACTGCGCGAAAGCGGTGGGGCCCAGCGCTTTTAAGCGATCCCGTGTGCCAGCAGGGACTGTGCTGACGAGGTGACTGCGGTTGCCACGGGGTTTCATCGCAGGTGCGAGCACATGATCCGGCTTTTTACGGCCTGCCATTTCTGGGTTGCCGTTGACCACCACATCGCCTATGAAGCGCAACAGACGTGTGGCGCGATCGCGGCGGGCGCTGAAACGGAACAGCTCGGGGGTGTCGTCGATAAAGCGCGTGGTGCACTCACCGGAACGAAACAACGGATGACGAATGACATTTTCAAGGAAATGCAGATTCGTTGCGACGCCACGGATGCGGAACTCGCGCAAGGCGCGGTCCATCCGTCCGATGGCCTCGGTAGGCGTTTGGCCACGGGTGGTTACCTTGACCAGCAGGGAATCAAAAAATGGGGTGATGATCGCGCCGCTATAGGCCGTGCCACCATCCAGCCGAACGCCAAAACCGGCAGCGCTGCGATAGGCTGTAATCGGGCCGTAATCAGGCGTGAAATTATTTTCCGGGTCTTCTGTGGTGATGCGGCATTGCAAGGCATGAGCGAGCAGCTTTACCTCATGCTGTGCTGGCAGGCCTGAGTTTTCTTCACCTATACGCGCATCCTGGCTGATGCGAATTTGTGCTTTGACAATATCGATCCCCGTGACTTCTTCGGTAACCGTATGCTCAACCTGGATGCGCGGATTCACCTCGATGAAATAGTAGCAACCTGTTTCGACATTCAGCAGAAATTCGACCGTTCCGGCATGGGTGTAGCCCACTTTGCGGCACAGCTTCAAAGCGGTTTCGCACAGTTCAGTGCGCGTTGCCTCGTCAAGATAAGGCGCTGGCGCGCGTTCCACGACTTTCTGGTTGCGTCGCTGTACTGAACAGTCGCGTTCAAACAGGTGTATCAGCTGGCCGTGTAAATCGCCTAATACTTGCACTTCTACATGGCGGGCATGGCGTATGAGTTTTTCCAGATACATTTCATCGTTGCCAAAAGCGGCCAGCGATTCGCGCCGCCCGGCGGTGACCAGCTCATCGAGTGTGGCTTCTGATTCAATGACGCGCATACCGCGACCGCCCCCGCCCCAGCTGGCCTTGAGCATGAGCGGATAGCCGATGTTTTCTGCCAGACGCCGCACTTGGGCGGGATTATCCGGCAAGGTGCCGGTGGCAGGAATGACGGGCACACCCGCCGCAATCGCTGCTTCACGCGCTGCCACCTTGTTGCCTAGCGTGCGCATCACCTCAGGTTGCGGACCAATGAAGATAATGCCTTCATGCGCGCAAGCTTCGGCGAAGTCGGGGTTTTCCGAGAGGAACCCATACCCTGGGTGAATCGCATCAACGCCAGCTTCTTTGGCAACACGCAGAATGTCCTCGATATCAAGATAAGCCTCGATGGGCTTCTTGCCTTCGCCGACGAGATAGCTCTCATCCGCTTTGAAGCGGTGCAGCGCAAAACGGTCTTCATTGGCATAAATGCCCACCGTGCGGATGCCTAATTCACTGGCAGCACGCATCACGCGAATCGCTATTTCACTGCGGTTGGCAACCAGCAAGCTACGAATTTTCTTCATGATTCAATCCACGAGGCAAAGTGCACAGGAAAAACCCCATGCGGGAAAAAGAATAGTAAAACAGTAACTGTGCATTGTAACTACAGGCTGCCTTTGCATAGAATGAGCGCGCGGCGTCAATGCAATTTCAGTATGACTGAATAGCATGTATGACCGGCCTGATAATAAAAATTATTGAGGATATTTATTTACCATGACAACAATGAATCTCTTGGCTTATGTGCCTACGCTGATGCTGCTCTGTTTGGGATTGATGATGTTCGGCCTGGGCTTGTCGCTCACGCTGGCTGATTTTGTTCGCCTCAAGGCGCACCCCAAAGCCGTGGTGATTGCATTATCGCTGCAATTGATTATTTTGCCGCTGGCTTGTTATGTGCTGATCGTTTTCTTTGATTTGACGCCCATTTATGCCGTCGGCTTGATGCTTTTAGCAGCATCTCCTGGTGGCATCTCTGCCAATCTTTTTAGTCATTTGTTTGGCGGCAATCTGGCAATGAATATTTCGCTTACCGCCATCAACACCGTGCTGTCGATTATTACCTTGCCGCTGATTGCCAATCTGGCGATTGAAATTTTTGCCAAAACAGGGCAAGTCGTACCCTTGCAGATGGGCAAGGTGATTGAAGTGATTGTGCTGATATTGATACCGGTATCGGTTGGCATGCTCGCGCGGGTTAAAGCCCCCAGGTTTGCTGCCCGGATGGATAAGCCGATGAAGATATTCAGCGCCTTGCTGCTCCTGGCATTGATGGGGCTGACACTGATGCGTGAATGGAATGCCCTGTTGCAGTATTTCAGCCACTTGGGCCCTGCGGTAGTGATTTTCAATCTGATCAGTTTGTTTGCTGGTTTTTACGTGAGCCGCTTGTTTGGGCTGGATAAACCGATGGCGACGGCCATCAGCTATGAGATCGGTATCCATAACGCGGCCTTGGCCATGTATATCGGCATGAAGGTGCTAAATAATCCTGGGCTGGCGCTGCCCTCGGCTATTTATTCGGCCAGCATGCTCATTATCGGGGCAATTTTCGGTTTTCTAATACTCGGTCGCGGTGGTAAAGCGATGGTTAGCGACATGCCGTTACACCGGACTTAATTACACACCCCACACCACCGGCTTTTGTTTTTTCTGCGCCCATTCAATGAGCTCAAGCAAGGGCGTGGCGCGCTGATAAAGACTGACAAAGGGGCGCTCGCCGGAGGCCCCTTTTTCTTTCAGCGGTCGCTCTTCTTCGGGCAGCGCAGCGAGGCGCTGTTTGTCTTCATCAATAGCCGCTTTCAAACAGCGAATTGCTTCGGGCAATTGCTCGACGGTGAGAATGCCTTTGTCGGTGGCGTCTTTACCCATGATTTGCATCAAGCGGTGGGCAACATCGCTGAACATAATGACATCGCCTGCTGCAGATGATTTAAACGTAATGATCATTTTTGCTTTCCTTTTTGTTTTTTCTCCAGCTGCTGATGTTGCAGCCAGTCCAGTAATCCTTGGGCGGCCTTTTCCCAGTCACGCTCAAGCATCAGGCCGTGCCCCATACCGGGGAAAATATGTGCGCTGACGCCATAGGTTCGCGCGGTCATCTCAACGAGCGATGCGCCAATCAGATGATCAAACTCGGCGCCTTGTACCAGCAGTGGTGTGCGACGCACAAGCCCTGTCTGCAGCAGACAGAAGAGCGACATATCCCACAGAGCCCGGTGTGATTCCGGTTGCGCCATGCGATAAAAGTGTTGCAGTTGATCGACACTGACAGGCTGTGCAAACAGTGCCTCGCGCAAAGAGTCCAGCGCAACCTGGCCGCTGCTAAGCACCATGTTCAAGTCTTTCATCAGTCCCGGCCGTGAAAACAGCAAACCCATGGCGGCGGAAAGCAAGCCTTGCGGTGGAACAGAACACATCAATACAGCGGCAGGGGCCGTATGTTTTTCCAGATATTTCTGAACAACAAACCCGCCCATGGAGTGTCCAATCAACACGGGGGGTGCAGGCAAACCAGCGACTGCAATGGCCACATCATTCACGTAATCGTCGATAGACAGCGTATCGAGCCTGTCGCGTCCAGAAGATGCCCCATGACCAGACAAGCTGAGCGCATGGGCGTTATAACCGGCCTCGGCAAAAAATGGCAGAAAATGTTCATCCCAACACCAGGCGGCGGTGAAGGCGCCATGAATGAACAATAACGGTGTGGCATGCGCTGTGCCAAGAGGTCGGCGCGTGAGTAGTTCATAGGGTTTTTCGTGAGGTTTATTCATTTTTCTTTGCGCTACGATTATCTAAGGATTGATTTTTCTGATGGCGTCTAGTCGCGCTGAACGCACACGGGAAGCAATGATCGGCGCGAGGCGTGAAGAAGGTGAAGCGAAAGGCATTTCTCCACGCGTTTTTTCGGCAGAATTTTTTATCGTCGCCGTATCACCAGCGCCGACTTTTTCCGCATGCTGCATCACCTCACGCGCGATGGCCCCCGCATCAACAGCGCGCACGGCCGCCAGCGCTGCCTGCCAAGCCGCTGCCTGCGGATAGGCACGTGCTTCCCAGCCGAGGCGGCCGCGATAGTCGGCTTCGCAAGCCAGCAAAATCTGCAGAAAGCGTTCCGGCCGACGCAGCGCATCGCAAGCTTCCAGCAACTCCAGCCGCGTGGCCGGCCGCAGCTCATCCACACGGTGGATGTTGCCATGATGGCGGGCGACCAGCCGTGCCACGTCGCGGCAGTCGCTGGGTATGCGCAGGCGATCACACAACGGGACGAGCAGCGCAACGCTTTTTTGCTCATGCCCGGGGTGTCGCGGTAATACATCGGCCGGCGTCAGCCCTTTGCCGAGATCATGCGTGAGCGCAGCAAATCGCGCGGGCAGCGGTGCAGCAAGGTGCGCCGCTACCTCAATGACCATCATCACATGCACGAAAGTATCGATTTCGGGGTGAAAATCTGCTCGTTGCGGCACACCTTTTAGCGCGGCAAGTTCGGGTAGCAATTTGTTCAAGGCACCACAGGCGTCGAGCACCGCGAACATGCGCGAGGGCGAGGCTTCCATCAACCCGCGGGCAAGTTCTTGCCAGACACGCTCGGGCACGAGTGCATCGATTTCGCCATTTGCCACCATCTGTTGCATGAGCGTGAGGGTTTCCTCTGCCAGCGTGAAGTCACTAAAGCGCGCGGCAAAACGCGCTACGCGAAGGATGCGCACCGGGTCTTCGGCGAAGGCAGGCGAGACATGGCGCAAGATTTTCGCGGCCAGATCGGCGCGGCCGCCGTAAGGGTCGATCAGCGTGCCGTCTTCGGCTTGGGCCATGGCGTTGATGCTTAAATCACGGCGACGTAAATCTTCTTCCAGCGTCACTGCGGAATCCGCATGAAAGATAAATCCGGTATAGCCCGGCGCAGTTTTACGCTCGGTGCGGGCGAGCGCATATTCTTCGTGTGTCTTGGGGTGAAGGAACACGGGGAAATCGCGCCCCACCGGCACAAAACCTTGCGCCTGCATGGCCTCGGGGGTTGTGCCCACCACCACCCAGTCGCGATCTTTTACAGGCAGATCTAAAAGCTCGTCACGCACCGCGCCACCAACGGCATAAATTTTCATCATCCGGACTGTCCTAAATAACGCGCCGCAACGGCTTCCAGCGGCGTTGCTATTCGCTGGAAAGGTAAACCTGTATTGTCTGCGCAGACACTGTCCACTTGCATGGAACGCAGGTTGTCGCGTGTCAGTGGCGGGTTGGGCAGCCATTCCATTACGCGTGCTTGAAGCCAGGCCAGCCAGTCGGGCAAAGGCAACACCCGGCGTGGATGCCCTGCCGTGAGGCTGGCATAACGTACCAGCTCGGCCAAGGTGTATTGTTGCGGGCCGCACAGCTCATAAATCTGACCGATACTGTCTGCACGCTGCAAGCTTTCCGCAATTGTCGCTGTGACATCCTGGATCCAGATTGGCTGAAATCGTGCATGCGCCGAAGCCAACGGGAAAAACGGCACGATTTTCGCCAGTCGCGCAAAGAGCGTCAGGAAAGCATCACCCTCACCAAAAATCACGGACGGGCGAAAAATCGTCCACTCCATGCCAGAGGCCCGCACGACGGCTTCACCAGCCGCTTTTGAGCGCAAATAAGCAGAAGGCGCGTCAAGACTTGCTTGGAGCGCAGAGACATGCAGCACGCGGCGGATACCTGCTAGCCGAGCTGCAGCAACAATTTTTTGCGGCAGCTCGACATGCGCCCGCGCAAACTCTGCACCATAAGAAGTCCCCTCGGTGCTATGCAACACGCCCACCAGATTAATGATGGCATCCTGGCCTGACATGAGTTTTGCAAGGACAACGGGATCATGGACGTCTGCCTCAATGACTTGAACGGCAGGCAGCACGGTCAGCGCCTTGGCGCGCTCACGGCGGCGCGTTGGTACGGTGATGCGCAGGGCATTGCCGTGGCTTAGTTTCGACAAAAGCGCGCGACCAACAAAACCCGTGCCGCCAACGAGCAGAATATTTTTCACGGTAAATTTTCTACTGCGGCATCCATGGCAACACCTGCAGGTTGCACGATGCCAAGGCGAGCCTTGAGGGATTGGGGTGTGCTGTTGAACAGCAGGTGGTAATACATTGTATTGCTCATGACTTTTTTCACGTAGTCACGGGTTTCCGTAAACGGAATGGTTTCGGCATAAATCGCGCCTTCCAGGGGTTGAGCGCCGCGCCACCGGCGGGCACGATTTGGGCCCGCGTTATAAGCGGCTGAGGCGAGCACGGGTAATCTGTCGAGAGACTCGAGCACCAATTTCAAATAGCTTACGCCCAATTGCACATTGGTTTCTATGTCGGTTATGTGCTGTGGATGAAAGTTCGCGAGCTTGATTTTTTTTGCAACCCACTGGGCTGTGGCAGGCATGACCTGCATCAGCCCTTTGGCACCCACTGCTGAATTAGCCTGCGTTACAAAGCGCGATTCTTGCCGTATCAAGCCGTAAACCCACGCCGTATCAACGTTCTGCGCTGTGGTTTCAGCCGTGACTTGATCATAATAAGGCGCAAGATAGCGCGAACTGAAATCATGCATATCCTGCGTGCGATCTGCGCTGGATATGGCTCTGTCCCACACGGCATGACGCCGCGCCAGATGGGCGGTGGCCAGCAGCGCGCGATCATTCATGCCACGCAAACTCCAGTTCCATTCACGCACGCCTTCAATTCGCATATCGAGGCGAAATAATTCCAGCGCACGTTGCAATCCGGGGTTGTTTTCTGCAGCGGCGATTTCTTCGGGCGACGGCAGGGGTGCTTGCAAGGGCAAGCGAGTAGTCCACCCTAGATCTTCAGCCGCCAATTGGCCGTAAAAAGTGGGTTGCCCGGCGATACGCAAGAACAAGGCATTGGCTTGTTCTACCTGATGCCGTGTTGTTAGCGCACGCGCTTGCCAGTAAATCCATTCTGGTCGCTGGGCGAATTCAGCAGGCATGGCGGCAATCACCCGCTGCACGCGCGCCCAATCGTGGGCACGCAAGGCGGCACGCACATGCCAAGCCATTTGATCTTCATCAAGCGGCGTTTCTGCCGCCAGGTCATACCAAGTCAATGCCTCAGGGAGGTGCTTTCCGGCAGCTAACCGTGCCAGCTTCCCCCACGCATAATGAGCCTCTGCGGCGGGCAATTTTTGTTCGATGCTGCGTAACTGGATAGCAGCAGCCATCACATCGCTGCGTGCTAGCGTTTGCACTGCAAACAAAGCCATTTCGCGTCCACGGCGTGTGGCGGCAAACGAGGGCGATAGGCGCTTGAAGTAACGATTCGGATCGGCCGCAATCGCTTCTAGGCTGCCGCGTTCAAAATTTTGTTCAGACGGCAGATACGCTGCCGCCGTCTTGCCAGCGCCGACTTTTCCCAAAGCCAGCGTACGCCGCACGCGTTGCCAGATTTCTTCTGTTGTTAAATCCCCCGTCGCTGCCAGTTGATCTACCAGCGGCATACAGGCAGAGGGAATCTCTTGCGTCGAGAGCCAGAGTGGGCGAACCCTTTGCGGCGTGCCTGCAGCTTGCGCAGCATAACAATCCAATGTGGTATCCGGTCCGGAGAGTAAAGGAAATTCACGCGCAAAGCCTACCCAGTCAGATTTTTTGCCTAGAAAATATAGCCAGTCAGTGCGCAGTTTTTCAGCAAGATAACTGCCTTCATGCGTCTGCAAAAAAGAAATGATGCCTCTGCTATCTACAGTATCTGCCCCTGACTCTGCATTTGCAGCCAGCTGTTGTCGCAGCTGCCAGTAGTCCGCCCAGGGACGCAACACATAATCGACAGGCAATGCCGCCACGGCTTGCCCCAGACGAAGGCCATTTCCCGTTCGCGTTGCCTCGCGTGCTGCAATAAATGCCGTATCGTGTGTGGCAGAAACCGCAGGCGCTGCACTTGCCGTGCTACTAAGGGAGAGTCCGAGGGACAGCCCGAAGCACAGCCAAAAACACAGCCCCAGGCATAATTTCGCCATGAACAAAGTAGGGCGCTGTATGTTGGGTTGTTTGCCTGCTGATCGTTTCATGCCATCATTCAATTCGTGATTCGTATACATACATTTACCTTAACATGCCCCACGATTTAACGCCCGCCGCCGATACTGCCGATTCTTCCACTTTTCGCGCTGCATTGCGTCGTGAAAAACTCGCCGCCCGCATGGCGCTTGAGCACACTACACACGCTGAACTTTCGGCGCGACTCGAAGCGAATCTTGAACTTTTTCTGCTCAAGATATCCGCCATGCAGCCTGAGAATACGCTGGCTTTCTGTGCGCCGACCAGAAACGAATTCGATGCTGGCCCACTGATCAGTCGCTTGATTCAGCGTAATTTGCAACATGGTGCACAACCAACCCCGCAGTGTATCTGGCGCGCAGCCATGCCGATAGTGATTGCGCTCGATACCCCGATGATTTTTCGCGCGTGGACGCCGACAACGCCGATGAGCTGTGACCGTTACGGTATCCCCATTCCCACAGCGGGCGAACAACGGGCGCCCAGCATTGTGCTGCTACCCCTGGTCGCTTTTGATGGCGCAGGTTATCGGCTGGGTTACGGCGGTGGTTATTTTGATCGCACCCTGGCAACGCAGATTCCGCGCCCGCTGGCTATCGGTGTGGGCTTTGAACTGGCCCGCGTGCCCAGCATCTTGCCGCAAGCGCATGATGTGCCGCTGGACGTGATCATTACTGAAGCGGGGAGCATGGAATTTTTTGTACGTTAGCGCGACATTAGCGACAGGCGGCGTTCAGCCGTTGTAATGCTTCATCAAGCAGCGTGCGGCGAGTGCCGAAATTTAGGCGCACGAAGCCGGGTGCGCCGAAGGCTGCACCATCGGAAAGACCTAGGCCGTGAGCTTCAAAATACTGCGCGGGGTTGGCTATGCCGCGTTGTTGCGCAAATTCACGTGCATCGATCCACGCCAGATAAGTGGCTTCAACCGGATGCATGGCAAGTCCGGAGATTTTGGCGACGGCATTTTCAGCAGCACGTGCATTGCCGCGCAGATAATCCAGCAGTGCAGCTTGCCAGTCGTCGCAGGCACGATATGCGGCTTCAGTGGCGGCCATGCCCAAGGCGTTGGCATGCGGCACGATGCCGCGCATGGCGGTGGTGAATTTGCGCCGCAAGGTGGCATCGGAAATCACGGCAAAGGCGCAGCCCAATCCGGGGATGTTGAAGGTTTTCGATGGCGCCATCAACGTAATGGTGCGCGCCGCGATGTCGTCGCCGAGTGTTGCAAAAACTCGGTGCTGGTGAGACGGCGATGCGGGTGGCGAGAGGATCAATCCGTTGTGAATTTCGTCCGAGCAGATGACAAGATCATGTTTTTCAGCCAGCCGCGCAAGTTGTGTCAGCTCATCAATCTGCCATGCACGGCCGGTCGGGTTGTGCGGATGGCAGAGCAGAAAAAGTTTTCCAGAAACGGATTCAAATGTTGACGCGCTTTCTAGTGCGGCATCCACCGCGTCGAAATCCCATTCCCAGCGGCGTCGGCCTTGCACGAGTGGCACACTGATCAGGCGCCGTTCTGCGTATTTTGGCGCGGAGAGAAAGGGCGGATAAATCGGTGTTGCCGTAAACACGGCATCATCTTTTTCGCCGATGGCACGGCAAACCACATTGAGCGCAGAAACCAGCCCTGGCAGCCAGACGATCCATTCGGGCGCAATAGCCCAGGCGAATTGGCGCGCCAGATAATTCACCACGGTTTCAGTTTGCTGCGCAGTGGGTTGGTTGTAACCGAATACGCCGTGCGCCACGCGTGCATGCAAGGCGGTAATCACTGCGGGCGGCGCGGCGAAATCCATGTCGGCTACCCACAGTGGCAGGATGTCGCGGCCAGCGTACTTTGCCCATTTCTCCGAATCCGTGCCCGTGCGCTCAACCGGCGCGTCGAAATCAAAATTCATGCAACGTCCATTCACTGCTTATCCCAGAAACAGTTGATACGCAGGATTTTTTGTCTCGTCGCAGTACTGATAGCCAAGGTTTTTCAGAAACACGCCAAAGGCTTTCATATCCTGCGGGGGCACCTGCATGCCGACCAGCACACGGCCGGTGTCGGCACCATGGTTGCGGTAATGGAACAGGCTGATATTCCAGTCCGCGCTCATCTTGTTCAAGAAATTCATCAGCGCGCCGGGGCGTTCGGGAAATTCAAAACGGTAGAGTAATTCGTGCAGCTTGCCGTCACTTTGCGGCGCATGGCCGCCAACCAGATGCCGGATGTGCAGCTTGGCCATTTCATCGTCCGTCAGGTCCAGTGTGGGGTAGCCGTGTTTTTTGAGCTGCGTGACCAGGTTGCGGGCTTCCTTGCGATTTGCAACTTGCATGCCGACGAATACATGCGCCTGGCCCGCGCTGTAGTAGCGATAGTTGAACTCGGTGATATTGCGTGCACCGAGCAGGGTGACGAATGTTTTGTAGCTGCCAGGCTGCTCGGGCAGTGTTACGGCGAGCAGGGCTTCGCGCTGTTCGCCGACTTCAGCGCGTTCGGCAACAAAGCGCAGGCGATCAAAATTCATGTTCGCGCCGGAGGCCACCGCCACCAGTGTTTTGCCCTGCACGCGATGTTTGGTTGCCCAGGCCTTGGCGCCTGCGACTGCCAAGGCACCGGCCGGCTCTAAAATCGAGCGTGTGTCTTCAAACACATCCTTGATCGCCGCGCAAATGGCATCGGTATCAACCAAGACCATTTCATCGACATATTCGCGGCACAGGCGAAAGGTTTCTTCGCCGACATATTTCACGGCAGCGCCATCGGCAAACAGGCCGACGGTATCCAATTTCACCCGCTTGCCAGCCGCCAGTGAGCGTGTCATGGCATCGGCATCGATCGCTTCAACGCCGATGATTTTTATTTCCGGCCGCAGGCGTTTGATATAAGCGGCCACACCGGCAATCAGCCCGCCACCGCCGACGCAGCAAAATACGGCTTCAATCGGATCGGCATGCTGGCGCAAAATCTCCATGCCGATCGTACCCTGCCCGGCGATAACATCAGGATCGTCAAAAGGGTGCACGAATGTCAGCTTGTGTTTTTTTTCCAGCGTTAGCGCATGTGCATAAGCGGCGTCATACGAGTCGCCTGCCAATACGACTTCGCCGCCGCGCTTTTTTACCGCGTCGATCTTGATCTGCGGCGTGGTGGTGGGCATCACGATGACTGCGCGTATGCCGAGCTTTTGTGCCGACAAGGCGACGCCCTGCGCGTGATTGCCAGCGGAAGCACAGATCACGCCGCGTTTGCGTTGTGTTGGGGTGAGATGCACGATTTTGTTGTACGCGCCGCGCAGCTTGAAACTGAATACCGGCTGCATATCTTCGCGCTTTAACAAAATACGATTCGCGCTGCGTGCAGAAAGATTGGCCGCCAGCTCGAGCGGAGTTTCTACCGCGACATCATAGACGCGGGCATTGAGAATTTTTTTCAAGTAATCCATGGTGTGCACAGTCATGCGGGGAACATCCGCGAGGCGGTAAGAAAGTACAAAGGGTAACATGCGGCATGGATTTTTCTTTCACGTCAGAGGCTGGCTTGGCTGGTCTTTTTATTGTTTCCTTTCTTTCTGCTACGTTGTTGCCTGGTGGCTCGGAACTCGCGCTGCTCGCTTTTGTGAAATTTCATCCCGCGCAAACCCTTGAAGCTTTTGTGCTGGCGACTATTGGCAATACGCTGGGCGGCGTGACGACTTACTGGATGGCGCGCGCGCTGCCGGAGCCAAAAGACCTTAATCGATTGGCGCTGGTACGACGCTGGGGTGTGCCGGTATTGATTCTGGCCTGGACGCCGGTGATCGGCGATGCGCTGTGCGCAGCGGCGGGCTGGCTACGGCTGCCCTGGATGCCTAGTGCATTGTGGATGGCCGTGGGCAAAGCGGCGCGTTATGGCGTGGTGATCGCGGGTGCTGGATTGTTTTGAACGGCGATTTGTGCAAAAGTCGGCGCGGGTAACACGGCATGACGCTTTATCAATCGCGTAAATCACGCCCGGTGAGCTTGAGAAAAACATCTTCCAGGCTGGCGGGCCGGTGCAATGTGCGCAGCGCGGGGCGTGCTGCCAGATGGGTGAGCAAGGGCGCGGCCTCAGCAACATAACAAAAGGCCGTCTCGCCGCTGACTTCCACTCGATGTGAAAAAGCCTGTGCTTCGGTTGCTGCCCAGCCGGGAGCATCTTCACCATACACCTCGACCACCTGCGCTTCAATGTGCTGGCGAATCAGCTCGCGCGGCGCGCCTTCGCTGATTAAACGGCCGTTATCGATAATGGCCAGCCGGTCGCACAGCCGCTCGGCTTCGTCCATGAAATGCGTAGTGAGCAAAATGGTTTTGCCTTGGGTGAGGAGTTGTTTCAGACGTTGCCAGATCAGGTGTCGCGCTTGTGGGTCAAGGCCCGTGGTGGGCTCATCTAGCACCAGTACGTCGGGATCGTTGATCAGTGCACGGGCTAGCGTCAGTCGTCGCTTCATGCCACCGGACAGCTCACGGATATTGGCGTTTTCTTTGCCACCTAGCCCGGCAAACTCAAGTAACACGGGAATTTTCGGGCGCAGCGCAGTATCCGTCAGGCCAAAGTAACGGCCATAAACCAGCAGATTTTCAGCGGCGGTAAAGTCCGGATCCAGGTTGTCAAATTGCGGCACGACGCCAATTTTCATGCGTGCTTCGCGCGCGTGTTCGGGCACGGGAAAGCCCACTAGCCAAATCTCGCCGGCATCCGGCGCAGTAAGCCCCAGGCAACAGCGCAAGGTGGTGGTTTTGCCTGCGCCGTTGGGACCAAGCAGGCCATAACATTCGCCACGCTGCAGGGTAAAGCTTAAGCCATTGACGACCTGTTTTTCTGCATACGATTTGTGCAACTGGTGTACGCTTAACGGTACACCGTGATTGAGCACGCTCATGCGGGCCATGCGCGACGCACAATGTCTTGCAGGATATGCAGCTTGCGATGAAAAAAGTGATCCGCACCGGGCACCACCACCACGGGCAGTTCCAGAGGTTCGGCCCAGGCGAGTACATTCGCCAGCGGCACGGTTGTGTCTGTCGCACCGTGGATTACCAGGGTGCCTGGGGCGACGGCCTCGGTGGCATAGCTGCGCGCGCCTTCGATATAACCTGCCGCAGTGCCGACCAAGACTAGCCAGCGCGCCTCATGTTGGGCATCGGCCAGCTTTTTGGCGACACGCGCCACCACATACGCACCGAAAGAAAAACCGGCCAGCGTGACGGGAAGCTCACCCCATTGCTGTTGTGCCCAGGTGAGCACGGCGAGCAGATCGTCGGTTTCTTTATCGCCATGATCATGCATGCCCTGTGAGCCACCTGTACCGCGAAAACTCGGCCGTAGCACCACGCAACCCCGGCCGCGAAAACTACGTGCCAAAGTGGTGACAACTTTATTGTCAGCAGTGCCGCCAAACAGTGGATGCGGATGGCCAATCAGCGCAATGCCGCTTGGCTGGGTGTCACCTGCGGGTAGATCAACAAACAGTTCAATTTTTCCATCCGGGCCATCGATCAGCAGGGTTTGCAAAAGCGGTTGTGCCACGTTTACACCTTCAGGCGTTCAACCACGCGGCCGTGCACTAAATGCTGATCAATAATTTCATCGATATCTTCTTTATCCACATAGGTGTACCAGACAGCTTCCGGATAGATCACCAGAACTGGCCCGAGTTCGCAGCGATCAAGACAGCCTGCGCTATTGATACGGGTAGCACCAGGCAGCGAGTTCCCCAAGGTCTTGATGCGGTCTTTGGCATAGCTGCGTAATTCGCTCGCGCTTAAGTTGTTGCAGCAGGATTCACCCGTCGCACGCTGATTGGTGCAAAAAAATACATGCCGTTGAAAATGACTCATGCGGTCACTCCAAAATCAAAAAGAGGCCACACGTTACACGAAAACATGGTATTTTTACACAGGGATAAGCGCGAGACAAGCATGTAAATCCCTGCACGTTGCTTGTCGGATTACGCTGGCTTAATGCGGCTTACAAACTATCTACCGGGTCATGCGAAATGCGGAGTTCAGCTTCATTTCCGGTTAACGCTGCGCGGTGCAATGCATGCAGAAGGACTACGATTTTATTTTTCAATGTCAGCAAGGTATGGCCGAGCACCTGGGCTGTCGCCTGCTGGCCGGTGCTGTGCAGGTGGATGATTTGTGTGCCGGTGCGGTGAACCTCGGCGTGAATTGGTTCAAGCGAGGTGAATTCGGATAAATGTCCATAACGCGCTTGGCCGTGACTGTAATACCAGCGGCCAAAACGGCACAGATGATGGTTGGTTAGCTGCTCATGAGTGAGTGACAATGGTGAATGGTTCGCCACGGTGTCAAGCACCTGCTTGATCCAGGCCAGGTGATCATGCTCGGCTACCAGTAGCGGGAAGTCGCTGATATCCCATTTTTTCGCGTTGGCCCATCGGCGCCATTTTGGGTCAGGAGTGAATTGTGCTGCCCAGTCCAGCACTTGCGCAGTCGGCATGGGGCGAGCAATGCCATAGCCTTGGCCAATATCACAACCCAAGCGCATTAGCATGACACCATGTTCTGCGGTTTCTACGCCTTCGGCAATCAGCGCACGATTAAATGCCGATGCCAGGTTGATCACCGCTTCAATCATTGCTAAGTCGTCGGTATCATCAAGCATGTCGCGCACAAAGGACTGGTCAATTTTTAGTGTGTTGGCTGGCAGTCGTTTGAGGTAGCTGAGTGAAGAATAACCCGTGCCAAAGTCATCCAGCGAAAACTTGATACCCAGTGCCTGACACGAGTAAATCAATTGCTGTACGTGTTGTATGTCACCCAAGGCGACAGATTCGAGAATTTCGAGTTCCAGTTGCTGCGGTGGCGATTCAGGATGGCGTGAGAGAATGGCTTTCAATCGATCAAGAAAGTCCGGCAACTGAAAATGGCGAGCAGCGATATTTACGCTGATTGGCCAGTATTTTCCTGCTGCCGACCATATGACGTTTTGCTGTAACGCTTGCTCGATGACCCATTCGCCAATCTCGATAATCAGATCATGCTGCTCGACTAGGGGCAGAAAATCCATCGGTGGTACGAGACCTTGTTGTGGGTGTTGCCAGCGTAGCAAGGCTTCCATGCCAACGATGTCGCCAGTGCGCATATTAACCTTGGGTTGGTAATGCAGACATAACTCATCGTTCTGCAGAGCCTCACGGACGCGTGCCAGCGCCTGCTGCGAAGTTTGTGCCTGCCGGTCGTTCGCAACATCGAACCAGTGGAAGCGGTTGCGCCCTGCCTGCTTGGCCAGATACATTGCCTGGTCGGCGTGGCGCAGCAGGGTATCGGCATCGGCTTCATCCAGCGGATAAAGGGCTACGCCAATGCTGGCCGAAATGCTGATGGTGTGTTCTTCTATAACATACGGCGCAGACACGGTTTCAAGGATACGCCGCAGGACAAGTTCCAGTTGCTGGCTGTCGGCAAGGCTGCCCAGCAATATGACAAACTCGTCGCCGCCAAGCCGGGCGACAGTATCCTCGCCGCGCACGGCCTGATTGATGCGGGTGGTGACTTCAATCAGCAGGCGGTCGCCCATATTGTGACCATACAGATCATTCACCGGTTTGAACTGATCCAGATCCATCAGGCATACGCCCAGCAGATTTTTCTGGCGGTGGGCGTTCGCTAATGCTCTCTGAAACCGGTCGGCAAGTAAGGCCCGATTCGGCAGGCCAGTGAGCACGTCGTGCCCCGCCTGCCAGCGCACACTTTTCAGCAATTGGTGTTTTTCGGAAACATCATGGAAAACCAAGACGCAGCCCAGAAGTGTGCTGTCACGTAGGAAGATAGGCGCGGCCGAATCTTCAATGTTGTATTCTTTTCTATCACGCGAAATCAGCACTGTGTGATTGGCAAGGCTGACCGTTTTGCCATTCTTCAACACCTCCTCGACCGGGCTAACCACCCGCGCACGAGTAGTTTCATTGACGATATGAAAGACGTCGGCTATAGGTTGCCCGATAGCCTCGCTCGCGGGCCAGCCAGTGAGCTGGCTGGCCACATGGTTGATGAAGGTGATGCACCCTTCGGCGTCGGTCGTGATGACGGCATCACCGATCGAGGCAAGGGTAATCTCCGCGCGCTCCTTTTCGGCATATAGCGCGACACGCAGGCGGTTTTGCTCGGTCAGGTCGCGTATTTGCGAATGGATCAACGTTTCGCCTTGCACGGTTATTTTGGTCAAGGTGATTTCCGTATCTACGAGCGAGTCATCCATGCATCGCATCTGCCACCCGAAATGGTGGTATCCCTTCTGGAGCGTGATGTTGATCATCTCGTGCGCCATTTGGGTAGAATCGCGCCCGTCCGGCTGACAGGGCAAAGCCATCTCTGTCGGCGATTTATCGGCAAGAAGCTGCTTGCTGGGGTAACCAAACAACCGTACTGCGGCCTGATTGCTGTCGAAAATACGGCCATTTTTTAAGAGCATGAGCGGTGCAGCGGCTTCATCAAAAACCCGCCGAAAGGACTCTTCGCTTTCGCGCAATTCGCTGGTCAGGCGTTTTTGTTCGCTGATGTCGCGCCAGCGTATGTGCAGCACATCTTCACCCTGCACGGTAATCGCGGTGAGCGTGATTTCAGTCTCGATCAGCGAGCCGTCAGTATGCTTCAATTGCCACTCGAAACTCCTTGTACCATCGTGCAGCGCGGCGGCGGTCATTTCTGCTTCGCGGTCTTTTGTTTGCTGCCCGCTCTCCTGAACCTGTGGTGATATGTCTTCTGGGGTAAGGCCCAGCAAATCCTGTTTCCGCTGATACCCGAGTTGTTGCAGCGCTGCCTTGTTGCAATCGACTGCAATGCCTTTTTTGTACAGAATTACGGGGTCGGCGGCCTCGTCAAAAATTTTGCGTGTTGCCTCCTGACTTTCACGCAGTTCTTCGGCCAGGCGCTTTTGCTCACCGATGTCGCGCCAATGTGCGTGGAACACCGGCTCGTTATTGATGGTGATGACTGTGGCCGTGATTTCGATATCGAACAGGGAGCCATCCGCTCGTTTGCACACCCATTCGAATCGGTGATATCCGGCTTGTGCGATAAGCTTCGACACTTCAGTTAGCTTTTCAGCCGAGGCACGGCCATCAGGTTGTAAAGGTGGAGAGATCGAAACCAGCGTCAGGTGATAGAGTTCGGCTTTGTCGCGTAAACGCAGCTGCGCCAGGGCGGCCTGATTGCAATCAAGAAAGCGGCCGTCCTTGGCCAATACAATGGGATCCCTGGCCTCGTTGTAAATTTGCCAGAAGAAACCACTATCATCTGTATTGATGGATTGTGCGACCATGCGAATATTAATCTCCTTGATTAATTATTATTGTTGTGTCCGTCAACTACACGGCACCTGTCTTCTGAGCAGGCAATGACAAAGAATTAATCTTGCACGAGTCCACGCCAGTCAGAATAAGCTGGCCAATGATGGATGCAAAGGCCAGGTAGGGAACCATAATATATGCAGGGGAAAAGCATGTTATTCGTTGTGTAATGTGTCCTGCCCATAAAAAAAGCCGACCTACGATGGTCGGCGTGAGGTAAAAACAATGCGATGCTTACTTTGACAGGCAGTCTTTCATGAAGGCTTTGCGTTCGTCACCTGTTTTGCCTTTGGCTTCTTTGTTGCAGCTGACCATCTTGTTTTGTTGCGTCGTTTTTCCCGCTTTTCCTTTTGCTGCGGGTGCGGCGTCTCCGGCACATTTTTTCATGTAAGCCGTTTTCGCTGCGCCGTGTAGTGGCTTGCCTGTTTTGCTGACAGCACTGGATTCGCAGTTGCTGGCGGAGGCTGTTGCAGGGGCCACAGCAGGACTTTGTGCCAGTGCGATATTGGCAGCGAATAGGGATGCCAGGATAATGAGTAATCGATGTTTCATTGTGCTCTCCTTGGTGAGGTAGGTAATGGCAGCGTCGGCAATGGTAGAAAAATGACTTGCGAGAACGGGACCATCGCACTGTATAACGATAATCGCAGGATTTAGTTGACTGACCCGTTGTCGGTTTGCAGTGCATTTTCCTGGCGGTCAAGGAACTCTTGCATGCTGTTTATACCGCGCAAGCCCAGGATAGTGACGCGCACGGCGGCCTCAAGCAGCACTGCCAGATTGCGGCCAGCGGCGATAGGTAGTGTAACGCGAGGTATTGGCACGCCCAAAATGGTTTCATTCTGGGCATCCAACGGCAGACGTGCCGCTTCAGGAACGCCACGTGCAGGTTTTTGCAAATGCACAATGAGTTTCAAGCGTATTTTGCGACGGCAGGCGGTTTCACCAAAAACTGTACGGATATTAATGAGTCCCAGCCCGCGCACTTCAAGGAAATCGCGCAGCAGATCAGGGCATCGGCCTTCGAGTACATCCAGGCCGATGCGGGACACATCAACGACATCATCGGCGACCAGGCCGTGACCCCGCGAAATGAGCTCTAGTGCAAGCTCGCTCTTGCCCGCGCCAGAGTCGCCAGTGATCAAAACCCCCATCCCCAATACATCCATCAGCACGCCGTGCAAGGCGATTGTTTCAGCTAACTGGCGGGAAACAAAATGGCGCAGCGTGTCGATGACATAAGCGGCAGGCAGTGGTGTTTTTAGTAGTGGCGTATCTGATAGTTCACAGTCGCGCTGAATCTCTTCGGATACATCTAGTCCGTCGGTGACGATCAACACGGGTGGCCGTGCGTTATAGATTGTTTGCATATGACGCTTTACTTTTTCCGGCGCTTGCCGCGCTGCCCACGCAAGCTCTGGCGCGCCGATGACCTGTATGCGTTCCGGGTGCATGAGATTCAAGTGACCAACCAAGTCGGCAGGGGCTACAAATTCTTCTTTGGCCGAGATGATGCGCGTTAAGACGCCACTTACCCAGGTAAGCTGTAACCGTTCCCGGTTACGTTCAAATAGCTGCGAGACGATTAGTTGGCGTTCCATTTGGCAAATAGACTATGCAAAGTTGCAGTATCGGGTGCACTGGCGAGTTGTTCACGGAAGGTGCGGTTAGAAAACATTTGCGCGAGTTCTGATAGCAATTGCAGGTGCTGCTCGTTGGCGGCTTCAGGCACGAGCAGTACAAAGATATGGCTGACGGGTTTGCCGTCAGGCGCCTCGAATTGCACAGGCGTTTCCAGGCGAAAAAATGCACCCAGTGGTTTTTTGAGCCCCTTGATGCGGCCATGCGGTATGGCGATTCCTTGCCCAAGGCCTGTAGAGCCGAGTTTTTCCCGCGCAAAAAGGGCTTCATACACTACGCTGCGCGCAATACCCTGATGATTCTCGAAAAGAATGCCGGCATCTTCAAAGACGCGCTTCTTGCTGCTTGCATCAAGCGCGGCGACAACATTATCAAGAGACAGCAGGTTGGCTATGTGATTCATGAAGGGATGCGCGGGAAAATTATCGGGTACTTTTCAGATGCTTACCAGTAGCGTTACAGGCAGTGGATTAAGGGTTATCTGTGGGATTACTTATATCCACTTGTTTGTCGCGGTGGTGTGTAGAGATCTTTTCTTTGTGTTTGACGATCTGACGATCTAGTTTGTCGGCTAGCTGGTCAATAGCCGCATAAAGATCGAGATCCGTTGCATCAGCATGAATATCCTTGCCTTTGACGTGCAGCGTCACTTCAGCTTTCTGTTGCAGCTTATCCACGGAAAGGATGACATGTGTGCTGGTGACATGATCAAAATGGCGGACCACCCGATCCAGCTTCAAATTGACATAGTCACGCAGGGCGGGGGTAATTTCAACATGATGACCGGTGAGATTGAGGTTCATATAATTTCCTTGTCAGTGGGTTGCTCAGAGAATTTTTCTGAGATTGACGGGCGGGATGTGTAGCAATTCTCGATACTTTGCTACGGTGCGGCGTGCTACGACGATCCCTTGCTCGCCCAGAATATCCGCAATACGCGCATCCGAGAGGGGTTTTTTGCCGTCCTCAGAACTGACCAGTTGCTTGATCAGTGCACGTATTGCAGTGCTTGACGCCGCGCCGCCAGAATCTGTGGCGACATGGCTGCCAAAAAAGTATTTAAGCTCATAAACGCCGCGCGGACTTGCCAGGTATTTCTGGGTGGTCACGCGGGAAATCGTTGATTCATGCAGATTGACGGCTTCTGCTATTTCGCGCAGAACTAATGGGCGCATGGCAACGGCGCCATGCTCAAAGAAGGCGCGCTGACGATCAACAATGGCTTGCGATACTCGTAAAATGGTATCAAATCGTTGCTGCACATTTTTAATCAGCCATTTGGCCTCTTGCAACTGAGCCGCTAGCCCGGCCGAACTACCAGTCCCCCGCAAAATATCGGCATAAAGTTTGTTGATACGCAGCCTTGGCATGGCCTCGTTGTTGAGCGTCACCACCCATTCTTTCCGCACTTTTTTTACGGTGACATCAGGAATCACGTAGCGTATATCCAGTGCAGAAAATTGCGATCCGGGATGTGGGTTGAGTGAACAAATGAGTTCTTGCGCTAGGCGTAATTCGTCGTCGGAACAACGCAGAGATTTTTTGATTCGGAGAAAATCATGCGCTGCCAAGTGGTCCAGGTGGTTTGCAACGATACTGAGCGCCAGCTGGCCTTCGGGGGATGGCCGCAGGTTGTTTAATTGCAAGGTAAGGCATTCTTTAGCGCTGCGTGCGCCGACACCAGGTGGGTCAAAATTTTGTACGTGACACAGCGCGCTGGCTAGTTCTGCGCGCAATGTTTCGTGATCTGTTTCTTCTTGTGGAAATAGCTCCAGCAAATCATCAAGTGACTGCATGAGATAGCCATCATCATTCAGAGATTCAATCAGTAAAGCCGTGAGCACACGTTCGCGATCAGACAGGGGCGACATCATGAGCTGTGTATTCAGGTGTTCTTGCAGGCTCATGCTGGCCGTTTGAGTTTCACCACTATCGAGGTCATCATCGTTAGGGTCGCGCGGGCCAGTGCTACTGGAAAACTCAATGCCCCAGCCTTCTTCGTCACGGCTGCCGAATTCGGCAGGCTCTTCAAAGGATTCACTCGCTCCAGGCGTTTCGGACGTGGTGGACGCGGGTGTAGGGAGGTCTAGTGATGAAGTGTAGGTTTGTTGATCGGATTCGACACGCTCCAGCAAGGGGTTTTCTTGCAGGGCTTGGTCAATTTCCGCGTTAAGCTCAAGAGTCGAGAGTTGCAGTAGACGAATGGCCTGTTGTAACTGAGGCGTCAACGTCAGGTGTTGCGAAACTTTAAGTTGGAGTGATTGTTTCATCACATTCTGAAGTGCTCGCCGAGATAAATGCGGCGTACGCTTTCATTATCAACAATCTCGGCGGGATGTCCAGCAGCTAACACAAGCCCATCGTTAATAATGGTGGCGCGATCACAGATACCCAGGGTTTCACGCACATTGTGATCAGTAATCAAAACGCCAATGCCACGTTCTTTCAGAAAGCGGATAATGAATTGAATATCAACTACCGCAATGGGATCAACGCCAGCAAAGGGTTCATCTAAAAGGATAAAGCGTGGGCGGGTAGCTAACGCACGTGCTATTTCAACTCGTCGTCGTTCGCCACCCGAAAGAGAAATTGCCAGGCTTTTACGAATATGAGTAATGTGTAATTCTTCTAGTAAAACGTGTAGTCGGTCATCAATTTCTTCTTTTTCAATATTTTGCAGCTCAAGCACCGCACGGATATTTTCATCTACGGTCAGTTTCCTGAAGACCGAATTTTCTTGCGGTAAATAAGAGAGGCCAAGGCGCGCACGTTGATGAATCGGCATATGGGTTAGCCGGTTATGTTCTACACCTTTTGTGCCTTCACTTTCATTATTATCAATGCGAATTTCGCCACCATCTGCAGCGACCAAACCCACGACCATGTAAAAGCAGGTAGTTTTTCCTGCGCCGTTGGGGCCGAGTAGGCCAACAACTTCTCCGGCAGCGACTTCAAACGAAACGTCTGTTACGACGGTGCGTGATTTATATTTTTTGCGCAGGTTATGCGCTGACAAAATTGTGGTTCCAGTTGTCATGCGCCTTCTTCTCCCGAAGAAAGTGTTTCTTCCACCAATGGGGCTTCAACTCCATCCAAAGGGTCTTTGAGCAAGCGTCGAATGGTATCGCTGGCAAACCCACGGGATTGCAAAAAACGGGCTTGACGTGCCCATTCTTTGGAATTGGCGGGAACTGCCCCAAACTTTCTGCTCCAAAGGCTGCGGGCGCGCACCAGATCGTCTGGCATATCGGCAGCTACGAGAAGCGATTCGACTAATTCGTGGTCAAGACCTTTGGTTAACATGTGATGTCGCAAGCGCAAGATACCCAAACGGGGTGCTTGGGAATGCACATAGCTTTCCGCAAAGCGGGCATCCGATTGAAGATGGCAAGCCTGAAGTTCAGCAATCACGGCGTTAATTTCTTCCTGTGTTCCGTGCGCCGCCAATTTATTGGCGAGTTCAGCACGGGTATGTTCGCGCCGAGCGAGGAGTCTGATCGCTCGGCTACGTAATGCATTCAAACGAATTACTCGGCCGCTGGGGTGCTCGGGGAGGTGCTGAGCCCGGCAACACCAACGGCCGCGCGCACTTTGTTTTCAATCTCAGTGGCAAGCTGGGGACGTTCACGCAGAAAATCGCGTGCGTTGTCTTTGCCTTGACCAATTTTTTCGCCGTTATACGCATACCAGGCACCAGATTTTTCGACGATCTTGTGTACAACACCCAGTTCGACGATTTCGCCTTCGCGTGAAATGCCTTCCCCGTAGAGAATGTCGAAATGTGCTTCGCGAAATGGCGGTGCAACCTTGTTTTTGACTACTTTGACGCGGGTTTCGTTACCAATTACCTCGTCACCTTTTTTGATGGCGCCAGTGCGTCGGATATCCATTCGTACCGAGGCATAAAACTTGAGCGCATTGCCACCAGTGGTTGTTTCGGGGCTGCCAAACATGACGCCGATCTTCATGCGAATCTGGTTGATGAAAATAACCAGCGTATTGGTGCGCTTGATGTTAGATGTCAGCTTGCGCAAGGCTTGCGACATCAGCCGTGCTTGCAGGCCCGGTAGCTGGTCACCCATTTCGCCTTCGATTTCAGCGCGGGGCGTGAGTGCGGCGACCGAATCAATAACCACAAGATCGACGCCACCGGAACGAACCAGCATGTCAGCGATTTCCAGACCCTGTTCGCCCGTATCGGGTTGCGAGATCAGCATGTCGGGAACATTCACGCCAAGCTTGGCGGCATAGCCGGGGTCGAGTGCATTTTCTGCATCGATATAGGCAGCAACCCCACCCGCTTTTTGAATTTCAGCGACCACATGCAAGCATAAGGTCGTTTTGCCGGAAGACTCCGGGCCATAAATTTCAACGACGCGACCCCGTGGCAAACCGCCGATGCCCAAGGCAATATCCAGTCCCAGAGAGCCTGTCGAGACGGTTTGAATGTCATCGCTGACATTGCCTTCGCCCATTTTCATGATTGAGCCTTTGCCAAACTGTTTTTCAATCTGGGCTAGTGCGGCTTGAAGTGCTTTGCTTTTATTTTCGTCCATGAGTTCTGTCCTAGTAGATAGTTTTGATTATGGCATGGATGGCATAGTTTTTGCCGACTTGGCTTGCGGTGGGCTTTCAACCAGGCGAGCAAGTAATCCGTTAAGCGCATGAATCACCGCCTGGCGGCGAATGGCTTCACGGTCACCTGAAAAACACAGCGTTTCAGCAGAGGGTGGTTGCCCTGCACAACACCAGGCAAAACAGATGGTGCCGATCGGCTTGGCGGCAGACCCGCCCGTCGGGCCGGCAATGCCGGTAACTGCTAGCGCGTGGGATGCGGAAGAATGCATCAAGGCACCCAGCGCCATTTCTCGCGCCGTGGCTTCACTAACCGCCCCATGGGTGGCAAGTGTCTGGTCTTGTACGCCTAGCATGTCACTTTTGGCGGCGTTGGAATAAGTGACAAACCCGCAGTCGAACCATGCGGAACTGCCTGCAGTATGCGTAATGACTTGCGCTGCCCAGCCGCCGGTACAGGATTCTGCCGTGGCAATAGTAGCAATGCAGGTCGTGGCGGCTTGACCGATCGCCAGGGACAAGGCGGTAAGCTCCGCATCCATGTCTAATACCCCAAGGCGGTCAGCAGAGCCTTGGCCACAGCCAAGGTGAGTATGGTGTAGCTCGCTGCAATGGCATCGTCCATCATCACTCCGAAGCCATTTTTAACGTGGATATCGAAATAGCGTGCGGGCTGGGGTTTGACAACATCAAAAAAACGGAAGACCAGAAAAGCCGCTAATTGCCACCAAAAACTGGTGGGTGTGAATAACAGCACGGCCCAGAATGGCACGATTTCATCCCACACGATGGCCCCATGATCAATTACACCGAGATTGCGTCCTGTAATTTGGCAGACAGAAATACCGATTCCGAAGGCGAGCACAAGAAACAGCACGAATACCAGATCACTGGGCATTTGTCCGCGCAACATGCCATAGGTGACCCAGGCAAAAGCGGTTCCTGCCGTGCCGGGGGCAAGCCCGGAAAGCCCGCTGCCGAAACCACAGGCAAGGAGATGCGCCGGGTGCTGAAAAAGAAATTTAAACGGTGGGGCGGGCAGGAGCATGGGCTTTAGAAAAATTAAAGGAAATGGTCAAACCCGTGGCGCGTTGGGGTAATGGGTAATCCCTGGTCATCGTGAATAACAAGCCTGTCTGATGTGTTTGGCACAGCGGAGGTAATAGTGCCAATGCAGGTGAGCGGTAAATCGATTTCAACCGCCAAGGTGGCCATAAAGGGGCGATGCGCTGCGGGAAGCGTGAAAATCAGTTCGTAATCATCGCCTCCCGAAAGATAACAATCGCGCGCTAATCCGGCGGGCGGCAGATGCGGTATATGGAGCTTTGCTGCGCAGTGCGAGGCTGTCAGGATGTGCCCGAGATCAGCGAGTAAACCATCGGAAACATCAATCGCTGCAGTGGCTAAGCCACGCAATGCCAAACCGAGCACCACGCGTGGTTGCGGGCGGTGCAGGGCTGCCAGACATTGATCCAGCTGCGGTTCGGCAAGCGTTGTGCGGCCTTGTAAATGGGCTAATCCGAGGGCTGCGCGTCCGGGGGTGCCAGAGACCCAGATTGAGTCGCCCACTTGCGCACCACTGCGCAAGAGTGCCGCTCCCGCAGGGACTTCACCCATGATTGTGACGCAAAAGGCCCGTGGTCCACGGGTGGTGTCGCCGCCGATGAGGTCGATTTTAAATGCCTCGGCGCAGGCAAAAAAGCCACTTGAAAAAGCATCCAGCCAATCAAAAGTCGGCGCTGGCAATGCGGCGGCCAGTGTTGCCCAGCGCGGTGTGGCACCCATGGCGGCCATGTCGGAGACATTGACGGCCAGGGTTTTCCAGCCGAGGTCAAAGGGCGCGGTGTTAGCGAGAAAATGCGTGCCTTCTACGAGCAGGTCGGTTGAGATGACGAGCTCACAGCCAGGTGTCGGGGCAATCAACGCAGCATCATCACCCGCACCCAGCAGCGTATGGGACGTTGGGCGAACAAAAAACTGGCGGATCAGATCGAACTCAGACGGCATGAGAAATTCGCATGAGAAATTCCTCTGCGGCAGGTTAGCGCTGTTGAACCTCAACCGTGCGCAACACTGCAGCCATTTTGTCCAGTACGCCGTTCACAAACTTATGCCCATCGGTGCCACCAAAGGTTTTGGTGAGTTCAACACACTCATTAATGATGACGCGATAAGGGGTTTCCAGATGAAAGCGAAACTCGCAGGCGCCCAGGAGCAACACGCTGCGCTCAATGGGCGAGATTTCATTCCACGGACGGGCAATATGTGGCGTGATATCGGCTTGCAATATGTCTGCTTGAGCCAGTGTTTCATGCAACAGCTGAAGGTAGAGCGCGTTATCCGCTTTGTGAAAGCCGGTCACGCTTTCGGCTTGTACTTGAATGGCGGCTTCATCCTGGCCGCCTACCTGTCTTTGGTATAAACCCTGGACTGCAAATTCGCGTGCCCGATGACGTGCTGAATTGCTGCTACTCATTATTTTTTTATCCTGCGTAACAGTTGCGCCATTTCAATAGCCGCCGCCGCTGCTTCTGTCCCTTTTTGGACCATGCGCGCCAGTGCTTGATCATCATTTTCGGTGGTCAGCACGGCATTGGCAATTGGCACACCGGTGTTTAGCTGCACATCGGTAATGCCCCGGGCGGCTTCGTTGGAAACAATTTCAAAATGATAAGTTTCCCCGCGAATCACGGCGCCGAGCGCAACGAGTGCATCGAAGTTGCCGCTTTGCGCAAGGGCCTGCAGCGCCAAGGGAATCTCCAGCGCCCCGGGGACGGTGACATAGGTGATATCTGGCTTTGCTACCTGCATGTGTGCCAAGCCAGCCAGGCACCCGGAGCGCAAGCCTTCGCCGATGGGTTCATTGAAGCGGCTTTGCACGATGCCGATGCGCAGGCCATGACCGTTGAGGTCGGGTTCTATTTCGTGAATACTCATCGTGGGTATCTCTCTTGATTCTTATAAGTTTTTTATCAAGGAGCAAAATGCCCGCAGATTTCCAGGCCAAAGCCTGCCATGCTGGGCATTTTGCGTGGGTTAGACATCAGGCGCATTTTGCCCACGCCTAATTCGCGCAGAATTTGCGCGCCGATGCCATATAAACGGGGATCCCATTTGCCACCTATCCCGCGTGAGGCTGAATCAACCTGCAGTGCCATGAGCATGTCCTGGGTAGACTCGGCATGATGCAACATGACGGCAACGCCGCGATCTGAGGCGGCAATCTGACGCAAGGCAAAATCAATGCTGAAGCTGTGTCGTGCATTTTGTACCCCAAGAAAATCCAGCACAGATACGGCTTCATGCACCCGCACAAGGGTTTCTTGATCGGCAGTAATTTCGCCATGAGAGAGCGCCAGATGGCTGTCGCCACTGGTTTTGTCGATAAAAGCACGCAGCCTGAATGTGCCTTGGGCACAGGTGATTTCTCTGTCAGCTACGCATTCGATTAGTGTTTCAGTTTCTGAACGGTAATGAATCAAATCGCGTATGGTGCCAATTTTTAGTTGATGCTGGGCGGCGAATTCAAGGAGATCAGGCAATCGTGCCATGCTGCCATCATCCTTGAGAATTTCGCAGATAACGGCTGCGGGCTCACAACCCGCCATGTGTGCCAGATCGCAACCCGCTTCGGTGTGGCCGGCACGAACCAGTACGCCGCCAGGCTGGGCGGCGATCGGGAAAATATGGCCCGGTTGAACAATATCTTCAGTGCGGGCATTTTTGGCGACAGCCACCTGCACTGTACGGGCGCGGTCGTGCGCTGATATGCCGGTGGTGACACCCGTTGCCGCTTCGATCGAGGTGGTAAAAGCCGTGCTGAACATGCTTTTATTGTGGCGCGTCATGGGCGACAGGCCCAGTTGCTGGCAGCGCGCTTCGGTGAGTGTCAAGCAGACCAGGCCGCGGGCATGCTTGACCATAAAGTTGATCATTTCCGGCGTAACGTGCTGCGCCGCGCACACGAGATCACCTTCGTTTTCACGGTCTTCTTCGTCGACAAGAATCACCATGCGACCAGCGCGAATCTCGGCAATGATGTCCTGGGTGGGGCTAATGTTCATGGCGAAAAGTCAAAAAATGTAACAGGAGAGAGGCGTATTCTACGCCCCACAGTTATCCCGCTGTCACGCCGTTGGCGATAAGTATCCGCTCTACATAGCGTGCGATGAGGTCAACTTCAAGATTCACGCGGCTGCCCACACGCAGATGATGCAGCGTGGTTATGGCCATGGTGTGCGGGATCAGGTTGATCGAAAAGTGATGCATAGCGGTATCCCCTGGGACGGCGTTGGTGATACGGTTTGTGGTGAGCGATACGCCATTCACGGTGATCGAGCCTTTGGGGGCGATGGTTTTCGCGAGTGCTTGCGGGGCGCGAATGACCAGCTCGTGTGACTCACCCACGGGCGCGAGGCGGATGACTTCACCGACGCCATCCACATGGCCTGCGACCAGATGCCCGCCCAGCCGGTCGGACAGGCGCAACGCCTTTTCAAGGTTCAATTCACTGACCCCATCCACTCCACCCGCGCCATCCAGGCCTACCGTGCAATCCAGGGTTTCACGCGAGACATCGACTTGATAGCTGGCGCCTTCTTTGCTGATGACTGTGAGGCAGACACCATTATGCGCAATGGAATCCCCCAGTGCGACGTCCGACAGATCCAGCGTGGGCGCCTGTATCGTTAAGCGCAGCCCCGCTTCAAGCGGAGTGACCTGGGTAATGCTGCCAATGGCGGAAATAATGCCGGTAAACATAGATAGTGGGTTCGCGATGAGGTGAAATAAATGATTAGTGAGCAGCGCGTTCAAGTTGTTGCAAAAACTGTTCGGCATTTTGGAAGCCGACAACACGCTGGCCGATTTTTTCGCGGCCTTGGGCGTCAAAGAAAATAATCCCCGGGGGGCCGAACAAGCCGAAGCGGGCAAGCAGCATACGATCAGCGGCGTTATTTTCGGTGACATCAGCTTTTAGTAGAACAAAATCCTGCATGCGTTTTGCCACGTCAGCTTGCGTAAAGGTAAAGCGTTCCATTTCCTTGCAACTGATGCACCATTCGGCCCAGAAGTCGAGCATCACGGGTTTTTTTGTGGTTTGTGCGACGATTTGCAGTTGCGCGTCGAGCTCGGCAAGTGTGCGGATTTTAATAAAAGTCGGCGTTGGTGATACGGCGGATAGGGAAGATTCAGTGCTATCGGCAGGTGACTTCTGTGCGGCGCTGCGGCGCAAAAAATCCAGGGGCTGCAACGGGTCTTTGCTGCCACCGAGCACGCCCAGCAGCATCGCGATACCGCCCAACAAGATGACAACGCCTATCCCTTTACCCAGACGTTGCATGCCGTGCGCATGTGCAGGCAAAGGGTCAAGGGCCGACAGAAACACGGCGGGAATAATCAACAATAACGCCCAGCCTAGCATGGATATCCAGATAGGCAAGACAGGGGATGCCAACCACAGTGCGGTGGCCAGCATGAGCACGCCAAAAAACTGTTTCACCGCTTCCATCCACGGCCCTGATTTTGGCAACAATGAGCGCGAGAAGGTGCCTACCAGCAACAGGGGTGCGCCCATGCCCAGCGCCAGCGAAAACAGCGCTGCACCGCCGAGCACCGCGTCTCCTGTCTGGGCGATGTACAACAGCGCGCCTGCCAGCGGGGCGGCCACACAAGGGCCGACAATTAACGCGGATAACGCCCCCATTAGCGCAATGGCCCAGACGGAGCCACCCTGCCGGTTGGCCGTATTGGCCAGCCGACTTTGCAAGGCGGAGGGCAGTTGCAATTCATAAAAGCCGAACATTGAAAATGCCAGCGCGACAAAGATCAGCGCAAAGCCCCCCAGTACCCAGCCATTTTGTAACGCGCTGGTGAGTAGGGCGCCGGAAAATCCTGCCGCTACGCCGGCCGCAGCATAGGTGATGGCCATGCCCAGCACATAGGCCAAAGACAACATGAAGGCGCGTCCGTGGCTGACGGCATGGCCGTGATTCACAATGATGCCGGACAAAATCGGGATCATCGGAAACACGCAGGGCGTGAGCGATAGGAGCAAGCCAAACCCAAAAAAGCTGAGTACGATCAACGACCAATGGCCGCCTTTGAGTAGATGCGTGATACGCGAGCTTTCATCGCCGGAAGTCGCTGTTGCGTTGGCTGTTGCCGTGGGCGTTGGCGATGCACTCGACGCGCCAGCAACTACTGGTGGCAGGGTGATCGGTGCGGTATAGGTTTGTGGCGGATAGCAGATACCGCCATCCCAGCATCCTTGGGCAACTGCCTGCAAGATGATGGTCTGCGGTGCACCAGTAGCCGTCATGGCGTTTTCAAGCGTGTTCAGCGGCAGGCGAACAGTGACTTCCTGGCGATAAGTTTCGACCATGCCAAACAGATCATCCTGTTTCATTTTGCCTGGCGGCAATTGCGCTTTACCGAGTTCGTGGGCAGGCTTTTCATCAGCTGAATTTGTCGAGAGATGAAAAGAAAATTTATTGCGGTAAAGGTAGTAACCCTCCGCAATCTGCCAGCGGGCTTCTAGCGTTTGCGCATCTACCGCGCGTGCCGAGAAGATGAATGCTTGCGCTGGCGACAAGGGTTCAGCAGCGAAGCTCAGTCCATTGACACTAATCATCATGAAGAAAAAAACTTGCAGGATGGGTTTGAGCAGGCTCAGCATGGGGTGTCCTGGGTAAGCGTTTCGCGAGCGATCCAGGCTAAATAGTCTGGCAGGCCGCGCTCGATGGGAAGAGCAATGATTTCTGGCAGGGTATAGGGGTGACGGGCACGAAGCGCTGTTTCAAGCTGGGCATAGCGTGCTGCAGTGGTTTTGATGATGAGCGGTGTTTCGCTGGTTTGTTCAATGCTATTTTCCCAACGATAAACCGATTGCGCAGCGGACAGAATAGTAACGCAGGCAGCCAGATGCTCCGCCAATAATTCAGTTGCCAAGGCGTGCGCGCTGGCTTGGTCCGGCAGAGTTGTCAAGACAAGCAATACTTGAGCGGGGTTTTGAACAGAATCCATCGGGCTATTCTACCTTTGCTCGATTTTCATCAGGCCGTTTGACTATGAGCGATTCTCGGGCGACGGCTTGAGTGCGGGATATTTCTTGGCGTTCTTGACAATTTTTTCTTGTGCTGCGGCGAGCGGGTCGATATCCAGCACATCGGCTAACTGCACGAGATACATCAAGACATCGGCGATTTCGTCGGCGACTGCGGATTTTTTTTCAGGGTCAAGCGCGTGGCTTTCTTCAGCGGTTGCCCATTGAAAGTGTTCAACAATTTCAGCCGCTTCCTTGATCAATGCCATGCTCAAATTTTTTGGCGTGTGAAAAGGCTGCCACTGACGTGCCGTACAAAAGATACGGAGCGCATCACGCAGGCTGGTGAGATCATGGATGTCAGAGGCTTTGGTCATGGTAAATCATTGCGAATATGCGTCCGGTGGAATGCAAACCAGGGTAACGCCAGATAAGGCCACAGCAAGGTAACGAAATGCGTCAAACCGTGAAAGTTGAGAAACTGGCCTGGATTCCAGGTGTTCTGTAAATTTTCGAGGTATGGGTTAACGGGCGCGAGATTGACCATCACGCTAGCGGTGAGTAAGGCGAGTGTCGCCAGCAGGCGTTGCCAGTTTGGCGGTAGTAGCAGCGCCGCAAGCCACAATAAACCACCCGCCAATGACCCCATAAGCCCGCCAGGGGTGGCCCAGGCTAGTGCTGTTTGTGGATGCGTCATGAGTGCAAAGGCGAGCGATTTGGCCGCCAGACCCACCGCAAGTAACAGCAAGGGAAAAAGTCGGCGTTGGTGATGCGGCGCGATAAGGCTTGCCATCAATAGCGCAGCGAGCAGACCGCTGGCAGCAATCAGGCTTTCAATGCGTACAAAGCCGGCGGCGCTAAAGGGTTGTGTGTTGGGTAGTGGCAGGAGACTGCGCAAATCGCCAGCGCCAAACAGCAAGGTGGTTGGGTCGAGCTGAGTCAGCAGCCATAGCCCCAGGAAGATAAGCCCCAGCTCGACACTTTGCCCGTGATCGGGCCAATAGGTATGCCGCAAGTTGTCGAGCAGCTGTCGGCGCCAGAGTGCACCTGGCAAGGCGCCCAGCAACGCGCCGCACGCGTTCCCCGCGAGATCGAGATTAGAAGCCACGCGGCTGGGTAAATAGTTTTGCGTAAATTCCAGCGCAAAACTCAATACCGCCGCTGCGAGCACGGCTAGCCACCACGCGTGTTTCGGTGCAACGCGAGGGCGTAGCGCCGTGGCAAGAAAAAATCCCAAAGGAATATAGGCCGCCACATTGATCAGCAGATCAAACAGGGTGGTGTAACGTGGCCAACCGGCAAAGAAAAAATCAAAAGGGGATACGCCATTGCTCTTCCAGCCGGTGAGCGGGTACAGGCTGGCATAGACAATCAGCACTGCGTACCCCAGGCTGAAATAAAGCAAGAGCGGTGTGTGGTTTTTATTCACGCACGTTTGTTTTTCTGCGGGTGGGCACCCACCACATGGTGCGTTTGTGCAGCAGCATGATGTCCATGGCGTAATGCATCATGGATAGTGGCATCATGGTGCATACGCTGCGGCAGCAATGAGCCGATGATCATGCCCAGGATGCTGGCAATCAAGCCTGCAAATTGGGCGGGGACCAAGGGGTCTTCCGGCCCGAACATGAGTAGCGTCAGCCAGGTGGTCAAGCCTAGAAAAATAGCCATTGTTGCTCCCTGGTTAGTGGCGCGCCGCCAGTAAATTCCGGCCACCATGGGAACAAACGCGGTCACCAGTGTTATCTGATATGCATTCTCGACCATTTTGAAAATGCTGGCTGTGGAGTTCACTGCATACAGTGTCACCAGTATCGTAAATACCAGGGTGACAGCGCGCATGGCAAAGAGCAATTTGCGATCAGACAAGCCACCAACCAGCGGTTTGAGAATGTTTTCAGTGAACGTGACAGAGGGCGCGAGCAAGGTTGCCGAAGCGCAGCTTTTAATCGCCGACAGTAATGCCCCAAAAAACATGATTTGTGCAATCAGCGGGGCTTTTTCCAGCACCAATCGGGGCAGGATCATTTGCGGATCGGTATTGACCAGTTCAGCAACCATTGCCGGGCTGATGAGTGTTGCGGAATAGGCAAGAAACATCGGCACAAAGGCGAATACAAAGTACAGACTGCCGCCTAAGATGGCACCCCAGACAGCGATTTTTTCGGTGCGTGAAGCCTGCACGCGCTGAAAGACATCCTGCTGTGGAATCGACCCGAACATCATGGTGACCCAGGCCGCAGTGAAGGCAAGAATTTCTTTCAAATCCAGCGTAGGCCAGAAGGTGAACATGCCGGCTTTGGCGGCATGATCGACCACCACGCCCACGCCACCCGCCATGCTGCTGACCTCGCCGCCGATCCACAGCATGCCGATGACGATAATGATCATTTGCAGGAAATCGGTTATCGCCACGGCCCACATGCCACCGAACAGGGTATAGACGAGGATGGTGGATGAGCCTATCCACATGCCGGTAACACGGCTGATTTCTCCCCCCGAGATCACATTGAAAACCAGGCCCAGTGCCGTGATTTGCGCGCCCACCCAGCCCAGGTAGGAGATGACAATGGCCAAGGTGGTGGCTGTTTCGACCGTGCGGCCAAAGCGCTTGCGGTAAAAATCGCCCACGGTTAAGAGGTTCATGCGATAAAGCGGTGCGGCAAAAAACAGGCCGACCAGGATCAGGCACATCGAGGCGCCAAATGGGTCCGCCACAATCCCGTGCATTCCGTCCTTGAGAAAAGTTGCCGGAATACCAAGCACGGTTTCTGCACCAAACCACGTGGCAAACACGGTGGCGGTCACCACATAAAACGGCAGATGGCGCCCCGCAATGGCAAAGTCACGCGCATTGTGTACCCGGGTGCCCGCATACAGGCCGACGCCAACCGAGATAATCCAATAAGCAATGACAAACCAGAACAATGTGCCCATCGACTTTTTGTTTCCTTAAAATAATGAGTTCATACCGGGTAATACAGGGTGCATGTGTGAATCATGCACAGATCATCCCATACGCATAAGTAGTGCAACCAACATGGTACCTAAAAGTAATGTGAGTAACGTGATGATGAAAAGTAACCAGCGGGTTTGTCTGACCTGGGCGCGTAACTCGGCCAGCTCAGTGCGTACCTTGGCATGGTGATCCATGCTAAGTGCCTGGTGCGCCAGCCGGGGCAGTGCGGGTAACAGGGAAACCCAGGCGGGTGCTTCCCGTTTCAGTTGATTGCGCAGGCCACGCCAGCCAATCTGCTCGCTCATCCAGCGTTCGAGAAAAGGTTTGGCGGTTTTCCACAGATCAAGATCAGGGTCAAGCTGACGGCCAAGGCCTTCAATATTGAGTAGTGTTTTTTGCAGCAGCACTAGCTGAGGCTGTATTTCGACATTGAAGCGACGTGAAGTCTGAAACAGACGCAACAACACACGACCAAAAGAAATATCTTTCAAGGGTCGATCAAAGATAGGTTCGCAAACGGCACGAATGGCTGATTCGAATTCATCAATCCGGGTTGTTTTGGGTGCCCAGCCTGATTCCACATGGACTTCAGCGACGCGTTTGTAATCGCGCCGAAAAAATGCCAGGAAGTTTTGTGCCAAATAATTTTTGTCGGTATCGGTTAGCGTGCCCACAATGCCAAAGTCCAGCGCAATATAGTGACCTTTGGTTGATCCATCGATGGCCACAAAAATGTTGCCCGGATGCATGTCGGCATGAAAAAACCCATCGCGAAATACCTGCGTAAAGAAAATTTCAACGCCAGCCCGTGCCAGTTGTGGAATGTCCACGCCTGCTTTCCGTAATGCATCAGTTTGCGAAATCGGCAAGCCATGCATGCGCTCCATGACCATCACGTTTTGTGTGCACCAATCCCAATAGACTTCAGGCACGATGAGCAATGGAGAGTCGGCAAAATTTCGCCGCAACTGCGAGCAATTTGCAGCCTCTCGCATCAGGTCCAGCTCGTCATGCAAATACTTGTCGAACTCGGCCACGACTTCTTGCGGTTTGAGCCGACGCGCATCCGCCCAGAGTTTTTCCAGCCAGATCGCCGCTATTTCGAGCAGCGCCATATCGTGATCAATAATCTGTCGTATGCCTGGACGGAGTATTTTCACGGCTACTTCACGGCCATCGGGGAGCGTTGCGAAATGGACTTGAGCCACGGAAGCTGAAGCGACGGGTTCTGGACTGAATGCAAGAAATACCTGATCCACAGGTTTGCCATAGGCGGCTTCGAGCTCACTGATTGCCAGCGCGGAAGCAAAGGGCGGCACCTGATCTTGCAGTTTGGCAAGCTCATCGGCCAGATCAACAGGAATAAGATCGCGGCGAGTGGAGAGCATCTGACCGAACTTGACGAAGATTGGGCCGAGTTCTTCCAGCGCTTCACGCAGCCTTTGGCCACGCGGTGCAGAAAGGTCACGCCAGAAGAGTAGCTTCTGTAGTGACCAGGCAATGCGCCCCCAGACACCAAAGACCTTTTCGTTGTCGAGGATCATGCGGTCCAGGCCGTACAGGTAGACCACGCAGGCAATACGAAAGAGGCGGAAGAGTCGAAGGATGTACACGGCTAAGAGCAGGCGTTCAGGAAACGGGAAGTATAATTCAGCGCTTGTTCAATGCCTGTCTTGTATTTTCTATGTCGTCCGCAACTTTACCGACCCTGCGTCAGCATCTCACCGATTTGTTACACACCGCGCTACGCTCTGTAGCGCCTGAGCAATGGGATGTCGATATTCTTCTTGAGCGTCCCAAGCAAGCGAGTCACGGCGACTTTGCCAGTAGTCTGGCGCTGCAGTTGGCGCGTCGCCTGAAGATGAATCCGCGCCAGGTGGCTGAACGGTTGGTGCAGGCTTTACCTTCATCCCCCTTGGTGGAAAAGGCCGATATTGCCGGGGCAGGATTCATTAATTTCACGCTCACGCCAAGCGCACGCACGGCGGTTGTGTCGACAGTTTTTGCACAAGGGGCGAGTTTTGGTAGTACGCCCGCGAATGGTCGTCGGCTGCAAGTTGAATTCGTGTCGGCTAATCCCACCGGCCCCTTGCACGTTGGGCATGGTCGCGGCGCGGCTTATGGTGCCAGCCTTTCGTCGTTGCTGGCATTTGCCGGCTATGACGTGAGTCGTGAATATTATGTGAATGACGCAGGGCGGCAAATGGATATTCTGGCCGTCTCCACCTGGGTGCGCTATCTGGCGATTTATGGCGAGGCTATTCCGTTCCCGCCAAATGCATATCAGGGGGATTATGTGTTCGAGATGGCCGAACAGATCAAGGCAGCGCAGGCCGACCAGCATGTTCGTCCGGCCGCAGCTGTCATGGCGAATGTGCCAGAAACGGATGATCTGGATGAGCGGCTGGATGCCTTCATTGTGGCGGGCAAGCAGCTACTAGGCGAGGGGTGGCGCGCGATTCACCAATATGTGCTCAATGAACAACTCACCGATTGCCGTGCGGATCTGGAAGAATTTGGCGTGCATTTTGATGTCTGGTTTTCTGAGTGCAGCCTTTATGATTCCGGTGAGGTAGCGCATGTTGTCGACATGCTTGCTGCGAACAATCACACCTATGAACAGGACGGCGCGTTGTGGTTTCGCTCGATAGCATTTGGTGACGAGAAAGATCGCGTCGTACGTCGCGACAATGGCCTTTACACTTATTTTGCTTCCGATATCGCCTACCACCTGAACAAGTTTGCACGGGGTTTTGACAAGCTGATCGATGTCTGGGGTGCAGACCATCACGGCTACATCGCGCGGGTTAAAGGCGCGCTGACCGCAACGGGTGCGGATGCCAGTCGTCTGGATGTCGCTCTGGTGCAGTTTGTGAGTTTGTTTCGCAATGGCGAAAAGGCTTCCATGTCCACCCGCTCCGGCGAATATGTCACGCTGCGCCAATTGCGTAGCGAAGTGGGTAATGACGCCTGCCGCTTTTTTTATATGTTGCGTAAGTGCGATCAGGCACTGGACTTTGACCTGGATCTGGCCAAAAGCCAGAGCAACGACAACCCGGTGTATTACGTGCAATATGCGCATGCCCGTATTTGCTCGGTTTTAGCCCAGTGGACAGGTAATGTGGCACCGTTGGCAACGGCTGACTTAAGCCCGCTGACGCATGAACGTGAAATTGCCTTATGCCAGCGTTTGGCTGAGTTTCCTGAATTGATTCAAAGCGCGGCACGTGATTACGCGCCGCATTCTCTGGCGTTTTATCTCAAAGATCTGGCGGCTGATTTTCACGGCTGGTATAACGCCGAACGTGTACTCGTTGATGATGAGCTCACGCGCAATGCACGACTGGCCCTCGCGCTGGCTACGCGGCAAGTGCTGCAAAACGGCTTGTCGCTCCTGGGTGTTTCGCAACCTGAAAGTATGTAACCTATGAAAAACAATACCAACGGTATCCGCAATGCCTCCGCTAAGAAAAGTCGTGGGAGCACCCTGACAGGTATCTTTATCGGCTTGGTTATTGGCTTGGTGGTGGCGTTTATTCTGATCTGGCTGTTTAACCGCATGCCCTTGCCATTTCGAAATCAGGAAACTTCTGCGCCGACAGCAGAGAGCGGCGCGTTTCCCTCAACGCTTCCTTTGCCGGGCAAGCCGGGCGATAAGCCGCGTGAAAAACAGAAGCTTGAGTTTTACGACATTCTTGAGGGCAAGTCCACGACGAATGCTGCCCCCTCGCTGGCAAATACGCCACCGGGCAATGCCGTCGGCGAAGCCCCGCCGGAAGCCCCCAGCGAAGCAAAACCCGTGGATGTTTTTTTCTTGCAAGTGGGCGCCTTTAAAAATACGGAAGACGTGGACAACCTCAAAGCCAAGCTTGCTTTGCAGGGATATGACGCCAGCGTGCAAGAAATCACGATTGCGAATAAAGGCGTGATGCAGCGTGTGCGTGTTGGTCCTTTCCGCAGCCTGGCAGAAATGAATCGCGCGCGGACAGCTTTGGTTCAGGGCGGTATCCAAACCACAGTCGTCAAGCAAACTGCTGAGCCGTGACATAGCAGTGAAATTATTTGCGCAACTTGTCCGCTAAGCGGATTTCGATTCATTATTTATGCAGCTCAGCGCCATGCGTATTTTTCTCACCGGCGCATCCAGTGGTATTGGCGCGGCTTTGGCGCGTCATTATGCGGCTGTCGGCGTCACCCTAGGGCTGGCGGCGCGTCACCAGCGCCGACTTTCTGATCTGGTGGCAGAGCTGCCCGGCGTGCATGCCACTTACTCGCTGGATGTGATCGATGCACCCGCGTTACACGCGGCGGCGACAGATTTCATCGCGCAGTTTGGCTGTCCGGATATCGTGATTGCCAATGCGGGTATTTCCGTGGGCACGCTTACCAGCGAGGTGGAAGATCTGCCCGGTTTTCGTCGCGTATTTGAAACCAACGTGCTCGGCATGGTGCATACCTTCGCCCCGTTTATCCAGGCCATGCAAGCACGTGGTAGCGGCACCCTGGTCGGCATTGCCTCGGTAGCCGGCATACGTGGCCTGCCCGGAGCGGGTGCCTACTCCGCTTCCAAAGCCGCTGTCATCGCTTATCTTGAAGCCTTGCGGGTTGAGTTGCGGGGCAGTGGCATTCAGGTTGTCACGCTTTTGCCCGGGTATGTCGCCACGCCGATGACAGCAAAAAATCCCTACCCCATGCCATTTTTGCTCCCTGCCGATGTTGCGGCTCGCCGTTTTGCGCGCGCCATTTCCCGTGGCACGAGCTATAGCGTGATTCCCTGGCAGATGGGCTGGGTAGCCAAGTTTTTGCGGTGGTTGCCGAACCCGCTGTTCGATGCGATTTTTGCCCGTGCGGGCAGAAAACCGCGTGGCCTGGATTTGTAAATCATGGGTTTGGTCGATGCGCTGGGCCATGAACATCGCCCGTTTAACGGCACGCCACGCATCGTTAGCCTGGTGCCCAGCCTGACCGAGTTGATTTGCGATTTAGGCCTGGCTGATGCGCTAGTCGGCCGCACCGGGTTTTGTGTACACCCTAAAGAAAGACTGCGCAGTGTGCAGAAAATTGGCGGTACCAAAGACGTCAACATTGACGCTGTGCGTGCCCTTACGCCTACGCATCTGATTGCCGATATTGACGAAAATCGCCGTGAGCAGGTGGAAGCAATGATGGCCTTCGTGCCGCAGGTGGTGGTTGTTCATCCGCGCATCGTGGAAAACAATCTGAGCCTGTATGCGCTGCTGGGTGGAATATTTCGCCGTATTGCCAGCGCCGAGAAATTGCGCGATGAATTTCAATTGGCACATGCAACGCTAACCAAAGTGGCTAAAAATTATCCGCGCGAAGCCGTGCTGTATCCCATCTGGCGCGAGCCGTGGATGACGGTGCGCCGCGACACTTACATTGCTTCGATGCTCAAAGCCGCTGGCTGGGATACGTTGCCGGTGGAGGCGCTAGCGCGCTATCCGGAATTTACATGGGATGCTTCGTGGATGGCTTCCATCGACCGTATCCTGCTGCCCTCCGAACCTTTTACTTTTACTGAAAAACATGTCGCGGAAGTGGGTGCTTTGAGTAACAAACTGGTACAACGCATCGATGGCGAAATGGTTTCCTGGTACGGCAGCCGCGCTATTCTTGGCTTGCGCTATTTGGCAGAATTGCGTGCGCATGAATGAGGTGATGGAAGTAGTATTCTTTCTTAACGCATTGATTATTCTCTCGCCATGATTGCCTTAATTGAAGCCCAGCGTGCCGGGTTGTTTTCTGCCAAACATCTCGTCAACAACCTGATTGCCGGTGTGATCGTCGGCGTGGTTGCGCTGCCATTGGCCATGGCGTTTGCCATTGCATCGGGTGCCAAGCCTGAGCAAGGCATTTATACGGCGATTGTTGCTGGATTTTTAACTTCCGTTTTTGGTGGCACGCGCCTGCAAATTTCCGGCCCCACCGGTGCTTTTATCGTCATCCTTTCCGGCATCACGGCGAAATATGGCATCACGGGTTTGCAGATTGCTTCATTAATGGCAGGTGTCATGCTTTTCGCCATGGGCTTTGCGCGCTTGGGCTCCGTCATCAAATACATCCCTGATCCGGTCATCATTGGCTTCACGGCGGGGATCGGCATCATCATCTGGGTTGGGCAATGGCGTGATTTTTTTGGGTTGACCATCACGGGGGGAGGTGAGCATTTTCACGAAAAGCTGGAGCAGCTGATTCTGGCGCTGCCTTCTGCTCATCTTGCAACGACAGGTCTTTCCCTGTTGAGCTTGACCCTCCTGATATTCGGCCCGCGCCTGTTGCGCAAGGTTCCCGCGCCGCTGGTGGCGTTGGTGGTGGCTACCTTGTTACAGGGCATATTCAAATTCGAGGGTGTGGCGACCATCGGTAGCGCTTTTGGCGGGATACCGCAAGGCCTGCCCGTGTTTCAGCCGATACCCATGTCGTTTACCGACATCGTCAGCCTGATTGGTCCGGCGTTCACGATTGCCTTGCTCGGGGCAATTGAATCGCTCCTCTCGGCGGTAGTTGCTGACGGCATGGCCGGTACGCGGCATGACTCAAACCAGGAACTTATCGGACAAGGCATTGCCAATATTTTTTCGCCCTTGTTCGGCGGCTTTGCTGCCACCGGCGCGATAGCGCGCACGGCCACCAATATTCGCAACGGTGCTAGCAGTCCACTGGCCGGGATCACGCACGTTATTTTTCTTATTCTCACTGTTGTCCTGCTGGCACCACTGGCTGCTTATATTCCGCTGTGTGTGCTGGCGGCTATTCTGTTTGTTGTTGCTTACAACATGAGCGATGTGCCCCATTTTTTCCATCTTGCGCGTACTGCCCCACGTGCCGATGTTGCTGTTTTGTTGATCACGTTCTCCTTAACGGTGTTTGCTGATCTCGTGATTGCTGTCAATGTTGGCGTCGTACTTGCCTCGCTACTGTTCATGCGGCGCATGGCGCATGCAGTTCAGGTGGTCGAAGATGCAGGCAATGAAGCGGGTGAGAGGCCGCACGCTTTGCCACCACGGACACTGGTGTACCGGATCGATGGCCCTTTCTTTTTTGGCGCAGCTGAAAAGCTCGAGCACACACTAAAAACCATTCAATCGCCTATGGCGCAAGTAGTATTGCGCCTAGCGCAAGTGCCTTTCATCGACGCGACGGGTTTGCAGGCGTTGAGTGAAATGGTGGATAGTTTTCATCGTCACGGTACCCGGCTGATTTTTTGTGAAGTGCGCCCCAATGTGCTGGAAAAATTGATGCGCGCTGGCATTTTGCAAAAAGTGGGCGAAGGCAATGTCTTCGCCACGTTGCAGGATTTCGTTAAGAGTTGTCAGCAGGATGAAGCTGCATCGGCTGAGAGTAACGAAATGTACCGAAGCCATCACTGACAGTGCCGCGCTGCATCATCAGCGCCAGGGCTGCGCATTCCTTCGAAAATTTTAACCCGTTGTCTTTAGCCCGTTGCCACCCGTTGCGCGATGTGCGCCAATGCCTCTTCAATCTGATCAATCAGAATGAGACAAAGGTCACCGGGGGCGAGGCTGGCAAGGGCCAGATCGATGGCGAGAAACTCGCCGTGAACTTCTTCCACAATCTGCGTGCGTGTGGCACCAGCAAGCCCTTCGCGCAATAAAGTGAGAGTTTCCCCCGGCGCACGGCCGCGCTGGCAGGCATCTTCATACAACACCAGGCGATCGAATACTGCGCCGAGCAATTGGCTTTGGTGACGAATATCTTCGTCCCGGCGGTCCCCAGCGGCGCTGATGACGGCCGTGCGCTGCTTGCCTGGCATCGCTTCAATGGCCTGCACCAACGCCACGATGGCGTCTGGATTGTGGCCGTAGTCGGCAATGAGTGTCGCACCGCGATAATCGAAAACATTAAAGCGGCCGGGCACGGTGGCGGCATCGCTGACAAAGCTCGCCAGGCCGCGCCGCACGGTGGCCCAGTCCAGCCCCAAGGCCCACACGGCGGCAATGGCGGCCATGACGTTTTCAACCTGAAAGCTGATCGCCCCGGCATGCGTGAGCGGAATATCTGCCAGCGGAAAACGCGCAACCACTTCACCCTCGGCGGCGACCAGCTCGTTTCCGTCGCGAAACACCACGCGCTGTTGGCGTGCACGATGCGAGGCTAGCACCGGGTGATGGCTGTCAGCGGCGAAAAAAGTCACTGCGCTGGGGCAATGCGCCGCCTTCTTCGCCACGATCGGATCGGCCGCATTCAGGACAGTCATGCCGGTAGGTGCGACGTTATTCACGATGACGCGCTTGACCACGGCCAGATCCTCCACTGTGGTGATGTAATTGAGGCCGAGATGATCGCCCAGGCCAATGTTGGTGACCACCGCCACATCGCAGTGATCGAAGGCCAGTCCTTCACGCAAAATGCCGCCACGTGCGGTTTCCAGGACGGCGGCATCCACGTCGGGATGCAGTAGCACATTGCGTGCGCTTTTCGGCCCGCTGCAGTCGCCGCTGTCAATGCGCCGCCCGGCGATATACACGCCGTCCGTCGTGGTCATGCCGACGCGTCGGCCAGCTACGCTTTGCAAATGCGCTATCAGGCGCACGGTGGTGGTTTTGCCGTTGGTTCCAGCCACTGCCACCAGCGGGATACGGCCGTTGTCGCCGGCCGGAAACAGTTGCTCGATGATCGCCTCGCCTATCGCTCGGCTTTTGCCATACGAGGGTGCCAGATGCATGCGCAGGCCGGGTGCGGCATTGACTTCGACAATGCCACCGTCCTGTGCTTCGAGTGGACGAGTGACGGTGTTGCACACCACGTCCACACCGCAGATATCCAGCCCTACCATGGTGGCAGCAGCAATCGCACGGGCGGCGAGTTGCGGGTGGACATCATCGGTGACATCAGTCGCTGTACCGCCGGTAGATAAGTTGGCGTTGTTACGCAATGCCACGCGCTGGCCTGCGACGGGCACGGATTCCGGCGTCAGGCCTTGATGCTGTAGCGTCGCCAGAGCAATCTCATCGAGGCGAATTTTGGTCAGCGAAGTCGCATGCCCTTCGCCGCGACGCGGATCGCGATTTACCGTGTCGACCAGCGCGCGAATGTTCTGGCGGCCATCGCCGATCACTTGCGGTGGGTCGCGGCGGGCGGCGGCCACGAGGCGCTTGCCCACCACCAGCAGGCGAAAATCATGGCCGGGAAGAAACTGTTCTACCAGTACATCGTCACTGATGTCAGCCGCTGTCGCATAAGCCGCCAAAACAGCCTCGCGCGAACGGATATCAACAGTTACCCCTTTGCCCTGATTGCCATCCTGTGGTTTGACTACCACTGAACTACCCCTGTGCTGCATGATTTCCTGCGCTACGGTCCACGCGGATTCAGCATCGGTCACTGCGCAGCCCTCGGGCACGGGAACACCTGCAGCGAGCAGTAGGTGTTTGGTTAATTGCTTGTCCTGCGCGATGCTCTCGGCAATGGCCGAGGTACGATCAAGCTCGGCCGCCTGGATCCGGCGCTGATGCGCGCCCCAGCCGAATTGCACCAGGCTGCCGGAAGTCAGGCGGCGAAATGGAATGCCGCGTGCTACGGCGGCATCCACAATCGCGCCGGTACTGGGGCCGAGTCGCTCGTCTTCATCGAGTGCGCGTAAACGCGCAATGGCCTCTTGCGTATCAAATGGCTGATCGTCGCGTGCGGCTTGGTATAAAGTCATCGCCAGATCAAAAGCCAGGCGACCAACGGCTTCTTCGCTGTATTCGACAACGACTTGATACACGCCTTTTTCCACCGTCGCGGCGCAACGATAAAACGTGACCGGACAACCGGCGCTGTTTTGCAGCGAGAGCACCGCGATGGCGATCAGCTCGGGCAGCGGAATGGCCGCCACGTTGTGTGCGGCCTGTAGCGCGCCAATCGCCGGGAAGCGAGTTTGTACCCGCGCAGCAATATCGGGAAAATCAGCCAGCGTATGTTCGTTTTGCGGACAGGAAATCGTTGCCTCAATCGCTGTATGGCGACCCCACAAATTAGGACCACGCAAGGCACGCAAATGAATAATCTTCATGAAGAGATAACGTAAAAAGTGAGTTAAAAAGTTTCAATGCCGGTGCGCAGTGTGGCCAGTGGCACATTCAGCGCCCAAGCTGCGCCTATGGCGGCGAGAAGTGGTGTCAGGTTTTTATTGGCCGATGTCCCCCAGGGGAGTTTTCCGGAGACGGACTCAAGGCTGTGTGGCGTATTACCAGCGCCGACTTTTTCCTTCATCGCCAGTGAAGATAAATCGGCTAGCGCCAGCAATGGTTGTGTTTGACTGCCCGTAACCAGAAGGATCACCCCTGAGTGCATTAAAACGGCTCTCCCCCCTTTTGCGCGATGTGCGGCGATGGCTTCTGCGCTTGCCACATCGTCTGCTGTGCCAGAAGCGAACAGGATCACTTCGCCATCACACAACTCTGCCATATCGCGTACTAGCGGGCAGTCTGCGTTGAGCACCGCCACACCGTTTGGCAACACGACATCCACTTGAGTGCGCACCACATTGAACAGGCGCTCGGGTGTATCAATGTGATAAGCCGGTAAAACATCAGCTGCATCGAGTGCTGTCACGATGCCCACTTGGCAGCGGTCATAGGCGAGCCCTTCGTTCAGCATCGTTTCGATGGAATTTTCAATCACCACGATTTCTGTCTGACGATTGATCAACAAGGTCTGTGCTGCAGCCATAGGCGATAAGCTCTGTGTGGCGACAGGCAGGGTGCCAAGAAAAACGCCCTGTGCACAGGCTAGCCCGGTGGCCTGGTCGGTCAGGCGCAAAATGTGATCGAGTATCTGCGCGGTGAGCGTGGTATCTCCCGCAATGTTGCCATCACCGGCGCTGCCGGTAATACCTACGAGCGGAATGCGGCCTGATGTGCGGCCCGCTGTGTGACCGGCAGTGTGACTCGATGTGTGGTCATCTGCTTCGGCTGGAAAAAGGTAATCCACAATCGCCGGCCCGACTGGGCGTGGTTGCCCAGTGGCAGGCTTGAGGTGCATCAGCAGCCCTGGCCCGGCATTGACTTCGACAATCGCACCGCCCTGATTGGCGAGTGGTTGCGCGATGTCGGTCGCGACTAGATCGATGCCTGCAATATCCAGCCCGACGATGCGCGCTGCCAGTGCTGCCAGCGCAATGGTATCGGGGTGCACGTCATCAGTGCAATCAAAGGCCACATTGCCATTGCGCTGGATAAGCAGGCGCTTGCCCGCAGCGGGCACTGCATCAATGGCGGCGCCCTGACGCGTGAGTTCGAGCGCAACTGCGGGGTCGTCCTGGATGAGATTCAGCGGGGAGGCCTCACCTGTGCCGCGACGCGGGTCGCTATTGATTTGCAGATCAATCAACTGCTGCACCGTCGATTGGCCATCACCCACCACCCAGGCTTCTTCGCCACGCGCGGCGGCAACCAGTTTGCCGCCTACCACCAGCAAGCGATGTTCGATACCGGGAATAAACCGCTCCAACAGCACATCGCTACCACGGGCTGCTTCTTGCGCGAGGGTAAAAGCTGCCTCGATGTCTTCGCGGCGCGAGAGGTTAACTGAAACGCCACGGCCATGATTACCATCCACCGGTTTGATCACCACGGGTGCGTTGATGGATTGTGCTTCTTCCCAGGCTTCGGTGGCGCTTTTGACAATACTACCTTCGGGCACTGGCACGCCGCAGGCACGTAGCAGCGTGTTAGTGAGCGCCTTGTCGCCGGAAATGCTTTCGGCAATGGCGGAGGTGGCATCGGTTTCGGCAGTCCAGATGCGGCGGCTGTGAATGCCATAGCCTAGTTGTACGAGATTTCCCTCACTCAGGCGAATCGCCGGAATGCGCCGCTGCTTGGCCGTGGCGGCTTCAACAATGGCCTGCGTGCTGGGGCCAAGCAGCAAGCGGTCGGCCATCTGCGCGAGATGCGTCACGGCGGCGGACACATCGAACGCGGTGGCGTTGATCGCTGCCATGACCAGATCGCGTCCATACAGCAGGGCCTGGCGAGTGATGTCTTCATGCCAGCTGCGCACCGCCACTTTATACACACCGCGCTGCGAGGTGCTGCGCGCCTTGCCAAACCCTCCGGGCATGCCGGCCAGATTTTGCAATTCAAGGGTGACATGTTCGAGGATATGCGCGGGCCACGTACCGTCTTCCAGTCGTTTGAGAAAGCCACCCTGTTCGCCATAGCTACAGCGGTGTTCAATCAGGGTGGGTAGCAGGGTAGTCAAACGCTCGTTAAAGCCGGGGAGGGTGTTGGAGGGTGAGTCTTCAAGTACGCCAATATCAACCCAGGCTTCCATAACAGGACGGTAAGTCCACAAATTAGGGCCGCGCAGGGCAATGAAATTAAGAAATTCGATCACAGAGTCAGGTGCCTTTCGCCGTCCGGCGGGATGAGTGCTGCTGGTTTTTTATAAGCTTGTTCTGCTTTGGTTTTTTTAGCGTTGGTCATACGTTCCTCGCCGTATTACCAACGCCGACTTTTTACTCGGTGCGCTGGCCAAAATCAATCAACGCATGGCGAGCTGTTTTGTTGACAAGTCGCAATCTGCCGCAGGCACGGTATGATTCCGCCCCACGCCCTATGGCGATTTTTAAAGCAAAATAATGTCTGCAACGCTTTCTGATCAACTTCCGACGACTTGGCGTGCTTCTGTACTGGCGACATTGCAGCCCGAGGAAGTCCTGCTGGCCTGGCTTGAGCTGGATCTGACGACTTCTCTCCAGTTTGGCACCGGGTTGCTGGTGTTGACCAGTCAGCGGTTATTGGCCAGTGATGGGGACACACAGTGGCAGACTTGGCCATTACATGCGGCCCTGCGTTTGCAGCGCTTTGACCATGCGGGTATTGGCACGCTGACACTCAGCAACGCTACCGGGCGCATCGCGCATTGGCGCTACACGCTGGCGCGCGCGACGGTGGTCAAACAGCTGGCCGATGCCTTTACCGCGCAGATCACAAGCCTGACCAGCGGAACACCACGAGTAGCCAGCCCCGATGTGCTGTGTCCCCTGTGCCAGACGCGGCTCAACCCCGGCCAGGAAGGCTGCCCGACTTGTGCCCGTAATTTGCAGGCGCCGCCTTCAACGCTAACACTGCTGCGGTTATGGCGCTTTGCCCAGCCTTACCGATGGCAGTTGCTGGCCGGGTTTCTATTGATGCTGGGCGGCACGGCGGCCACGTTGATTCCACCGTATCTGACCATGCCGCTGATGGATGAAGTGCTGATTCCTTATCAGAATGGGGTGCCGATTGACCCGCAAAAAATTGCACTCTATCTTGGCGGGCTAGGTTTGGCGGCGCTCTTTGCCTGGGCAATGAGCTGGGCTAAAACCTATATTCTGGCGCTGGTGTCCGAACGCATTGGCGCTGATTTGCGCACGACAACGTATGAGCATTTGCTCAAGCTCTCACTGGAATATTTCGGCGCTAAACGCACAGGCGATTTGATGTCGCGCATTGGGAGTGAGTCTGACCGCATCTGCGTTTTCCTCTCGCTGCATCTGCTCGATTTTGCCACCGATGTACTGATGATAGGCATGACCGCGCTGGTCTTGTTTTCAATCAACCCATGGCTGGCGGTGGTCACCTTGTTGCCGCTGCCCTTTATTGCCTGGATGATTCATCTGGTGCGCAATCGGTTGCGCTATGGTTTTGAGCAGATCGATCGCGTCTGGTCTGAGGTCACTTCCGTGCTGGCGGACACCATTCCGGGCGTGCGCGTAGTGAAGGCCTTCGCGCAGGAAAAGCGCGAAAGTGAGCGCTTCCGAGAGGCCAATGCACATAATCTGGTGGTGAATGATCGGTTGAATAAAACCTGGTCGCTATTCTCACCCACGGTTGGATTGCTTACCGAACTGGGCCTTTTGGTGGTGTGGGGTTTTGGTATCTGGCAGGTCTCCAAAAACCAGATTACCGTCGGTGTGCTGACGGCGTTTATCGCTTATATCAGCCGTTTTTACGGGCGCCTGGATTCGATGAGCCGCATTGTTTCGGTAACGCAAAAAGCAGCGGCAGGCGCCAAGCGCATTTTCGATATTCTCGACCATGTTTCGAGCGTGCCTGAACCTGCGCACCCGCAGCATTTGCCGACCATCGAAGGCCATATTACAGTGCGTGATGCTGGCTTTCGCTACGGCAATCGCAGCGTGCTGGGCGGTGTATCGCTCGACATTCGCGCGGGCGAAATGATCGGCCTGGTGGGGCATAGCGGATCGGGCAAGAGCACACTGGTGAATCTGATTTGCCGTTTTTATGATGTCAGTGAAGGCGCGATTCTGATTGATGGCGTGGATATTCGCTCGCTGCCGGTGGCGGAATATCGGCGTCATATCGGTTTGGTATTACAAGAGCCATTTCTCTTTTTTGGCACCATTGCTGACAACATTGCCTACGGAAAACCCAATGCCTCACGGGCAGAAATCGTTGCCGCCGCGCGTGCCGCGCATGCGCATGAGTTTATTTTGCGGCTGCCGCATGGCTACGATTCGCTGGTCGGCGAGCGTGGTCAGGCGCTCTCTGGTGGTGAGCGACAGCGTATTTCCATTGCGCGTGCGCTGCTGATTGATCCAAAAATTCTGATTTTGGATGAGGCAACCTCTGCCGTGGATACCGAAACCGAACTGGAAATTCAGAGTGCTCTGGATAATCTGATTCGTGGCCGCACCACGATCGCTATTGCGCATCGGTTGTCCACCTTGCGTACGGCCGATCGGCTGGTGGTGATGGATCACGGCAAGATTGTCGAAGTTGGCCCGCATGATGATTTGCTGGCGCGGCGAGCTGCCTACTGGCGGCTGTATACCGCGCAGACCAAACAGCTTGATGCGCTCGAAGGGCGCGATGACGAAATGGCAACAGATGAGCTATGAGTGACTATCAGCTGACCCGAAATACGTTTGGCCAGTTAGTGCTGACCACGCCCACAGGAGTGGTTTATGAGGATGTGGTGCCGGTACGGGCTTTTGCGCTTTCTGCGCCCGATGAGGGCATTGCCCTGGTTGACCGTCACGGGCGCGAGTTGTTGTGGCTGACAAGGCTGGCCGAGTGCGCGCCGTCTGTGCGTCTGCTGATCGAAGAGTCTTTGGCCGAGCGGGATTTCATGCCGGAAATTCTTGCCATCCGCAAGGTGTCAACCTATGCCACGCCCAGCCGCTGGCAGGTAGAAACAGATCGTGGCTTGACCACGCTGACGCTAAAAAGTGAAGACGATATTCGGCGGCTAAAATTCGATGGCCAATCTAATGGACTATTGATTGCTGATAGCCACGGCTTGCAATTTTTGATTCGCGATCGTACTAAGCTTGATCGCGCCAGCCAGCATTTTCTGAGCCGATTTTTATAACGAGTCGCCGTCTCGTGAGCCGCTACGGCGAGGAGACATGCCCGCGAAGCGCAATC
>JAUSMB010000057.1 GCA_030645365.1 Rugosibacter sp. | reverse complement strand
CTCGATCGGGTCTTCCAGCGTGCACACATTCACTTCCGGCGTGGCCAGCTCTTTCAAGGTGGAATACAGCGTGACTGTTTTACCGCTGCCCGTCGGCCCGGTGACCAGAATAATGCCATTAGGATGCATCGTCATGCCGCGCCATGTGGCGACTTCGTCTTCACCAAAACCCAGATCGGAAAAGTCACGCACCAGCACATCCGGGTCAAAAATCCGCATCACCAATTTTTCGCCAAAGGCTGTCGGCAACGTTGCCAGTCGCAGCTCAACCTCTTGCCCTTCGGGTGTGCGGGTTTTAATGCGGCCATCTTGCGGGCGGCGTTTTTCCACCACATCCATGCGGCCAAGAATCTTGATGCGGCTGGTCATGGCGTTGAGTACCGCCATCGGAATCTGATACACCTGATGCAGCACGCCATCAATGCGAAAGCGCACGATGCCCTGATCGCGTCGCGGCTCGACATGAATATCCGACGCGCGCTGTTCAAACGCATATTGCCAGAGCCAATCAACAATAGTGACGATGTGCTGATCGTTCGCATCAAACTGTTTATTGCTCTTGCCGAGCTCAACCAGTTGCTCGAAATTTGAAGCACCGCCGGTGACATCGCCCTTCGACTGCGCACCTTTGACGGATTTTGCCAGGTTATAAAACTCCACCTGATAGCGTGCAATATCTTGCGGGTTGGCAATGACCCGACGAATTTTTTTATTCAGAATCGGCTGAATTTCGGCCTCCCAATTGCGCTGGAAGGGCTCCGCCGTAGCGATGACTACCTCTTCCAGCTTTACCTGAACCGGCAAGATGCGAAAGCGCGAGGCATAGGCATTGCTCATCACGCTGGTCACGCCCGAAAAATCAATCTTGAGAGGATCAATATGCAAATAATCCAGACCAGACCACGCCGCCAGCCACTGCGTCAGCGCATCCATATCCAGCACTTTATGTGGCGGCTGTAATGACTTCCAGCGCTTCTCAGCCAGCATGATCAGCGGATGAGTTTCCGTGGTGAAGTGGCGCCGTTCATTTTTAAAAGTAGCCGCCTGATCCGCGTCCACCAAACCGTCTGCAACCAGTGCGTCGATCACTTCCGGCAGCTTTAGGCTGTGTTCTTTCATTTCTCGAGATGAGGCATGATCCATGTTGAAAATTCGGCGCTGACAATACGCCAAACTATAATCGAAAACACAACCAAAGAACGTACAAGAAAAATCACTCGCAAGACAGCATTATTCTGTTTGCATTGATTGCAACGTCAAGGAGATCACGAATGTTTACACGACGCCTCTTGATGACAGGGCTTTTTTTATCATTGCCAGCCATCGCCCAAACCGAAGCTCAGCCCACTACCGAATCCGTCGCTGACGAATGCGCACAAGCACGCGACCCAGCTCTCTGCACCGCACGCCAGGCCGCACTCACCCTCTGTGCAGAAAAACACGGGGCAGAAAAACAGGCCTGCCTGCAAGATAATCTGCCACCTGTGGATTGCAGCCGCGCAGACAACCCGAAAGAATGCATGGCCATTGAGCAAGCAAAAGAAAAGTGTGCAGGGAAGAAAAACGCGGCACTTGCCGCCTGCCTGAATCCGGACTCACAAAAGCACGCGAAAAAATCCACCAAGAAAAGCAAAAAAACAAAGCACCGTTCTCGCGCTTTACGGCCTCGCTAGGGTAGTGCTTACGAAATAGTTGGACTGCAAGACGCGTGGTTTGTCATATGCGTATCCATTTCAAAGGCGAGTGATGAACCAAGGCTCACCGATCAATCTGACCGATGAGCAACACAAGGAACTAGAGCGGAACTAGAACGGCGGAACTAGCGCGGAACTAGAACGCCACGTCTTTCGCGGCGTTCCAGAATTGATTACCGCCCTCGACGAGTACATCGCTGTGCATAACGGCAAATGTGATTGTGGATGAACAAGTTATTACTTGTCGCCTTTTACCGTGTCCTGAATTTTTTCGCCGGCTTTTTCAATCTGTTGCCCGGCCTTGTCTACCGCCTCGTCGACCTTTTTTCCAGCTTGCTCACCCGGCCCCGGTTTTTGGCAGGCGGTAAGTGTAGTGGCCAGAAGGATGGTCAAAAATCCTGTCGTGACATTTCTGTACAGTTTGATCATTGGTATCGCTCCGTTAATTTTTCAGGTCAGCGCTTTATGCGCGAAATTTTGGTGCCTTCGATGCTGAGGCTCACCATGAGTCCCTGCTGATCGAAAATGAAGGCATAGGCGTCATCTTTGGCTGTTGTCGTCGTCAGGTTTTTGGCAATGCCTTCATTCACCACAACCACCGTTGGCCCGACACCGAATTCCCAGCCCTTCGATTTGTCGAGATATTTCACGGCTTTGTCACTCATGAGAAATACCACGTAGCCATAAGATTCGGCGCCCGCTTGCCAGCCCCACGATGCGGAAACGGAGTTGTAATAGCCGGCATGAGTCGAGCCCTTGGTCAGAGCGCCTTCGCCATAGCTGCCGCCGAATATCAGCCCAGCCTTGACGATCTTCGGAAACACAAGCACCGCCTTGGCCTTTTTCCCGATGCTCTCGGCGGCAGGATTAGTCTTGTACAAGGTTTGTAGCGCCTGGGCGACGTCCTTGTCCAGGTCTTCCGCAGTCGCTGCGATTGCGCTGCTGCTGATTGCACACAGCGACAAACTGGCAGCGGTCACGAACAATACGTTAAGAAAATTACGTCGAATATTGATCATTTTGGTTCCTTTAAATGGTTATGTAGTTGGTGTCGATGAAGATCAACAACGTCGGGGGAAGAAGGGACGCGTCAAGTGACGGGCCCAACCTTGTATTTAGTTCTTGTGCTCATTTGCTTCGTTTTTTATTGCCTGGCCGCCCTTTTCAATATCCTTTCCGGCGCCTTCAACTGTGTTACAGGCGCTGAGCGTCAAAACTGTGCTTGCCAGGAACAGTGTTGCGAGCAGTGATGCGAAAATTTTTTTCATCATGATGATCTCCGGTTGTGGAACGTGTTTGCCTTGAAACGTACATAACCGATACTGTTTTGAGTACAGTCGAATTGCATGGTGCATTAATAATGCCTGGGCGTTCTGTGCGGTACCGTACACAATCGAATTGGCCTGCTTTTGCTTGCGTCAAATGTTCTACCTTGTCCGAGCTGTCTAGGATGCCTATCTCGATATGAAACGCAAGGAATATGCTACATCACCGAGTGGTTACGATTACATACCGCAGTCTGCGCCATCTGCGTGATCAGCGCCTGGGTGTAACGCAGCAACAGGTACCACACAAAAGTGACGGGTACCGCCAGTGGCTATGTACGCTAACAGACGGACGATGGATGGCAATCAATGTAGTCTCCAATGTCACCAGGCGCACGGCTTCTTATATTCACCATCACCCTACGGAAGGAACCAAAATGAACTGGGATCGAATTGAAGGCAATTGGAAGCAATTCAAAGGCAGCGCCAAGCAACCGTGGGGCAAGCTGACCGACGACCAACTGGATGTGATCGCGGGTCGGCGGGATCAACTTGCCGGCAAGATTCAGGAGATATACGGCATTGCCCAGGACCAGGTGGAATCACAGTTATCCCAATGGCAAAAGCAGCAGAAAGACATTGCTGACTCGAGCAACTGAAAGGGGTACTAACATGCTTTATACGATCGCCGTTGTCCTGCTCATCCTATGGCTGTTGGGACTGGTCACCTCCTACACGATGGGAGGTTTTATCCACATCCTCGTGGTGATTGCCGTTGTGGTCGTTCTGCTTAGAATCATCCGCGGGCAATCGCCTTTGTAATGACGCGGGATTCGACTTCAGTGTTGTGGTGCTTCCGTTCGGGCTGTTGAATGAGGCACTTGCGACCGGGCTAATCTGCGTTTTGCGCGACAATTTTGCGCCACAAGCGCCACGGCTTCATAGCTTCATGGCCAAGGGTATTTATGGAGCGATTGTAGAACTGGCCCAACTAACCGTTGCCCGGGTGAGGCAGACAAATTTAACTCAAGCAGACCATGATCAGACTTAAATTATCGATTGACCTTTGGTATGAAATTGCGAATCAACCCAGCGATTTCATTTTCAACATCCATGCCGCAGAAACGGAACATCAGAAGGTTGTGGCGGAGAGTCTAGAAGTCTACCCGCCGGTGTTATCAACCGTTTATTCCGACATGGTCTACGGCACCCGTTTCCTGCGGCTCAAGGCCGATCCCGGGCCGTTGACGGTCCGCTATGCTGCCACCGTGGATATCGATCACTATACCGGGGCACCTGCGTATATAAACGAAATTCCGGTTTCGCAACTGCCGCCTTCGGTATTGCCGTATGTCTATCCGAGTCGTTATTGCCAATCCGACCGTTTGCGGCGGTTCGCAACGCGCGAATTCGGTCATCTCGGGCAGGGCTATCGGCGGGTTCAGGCAATATGCGACTGGGTACGCCTGAAAACCGCCTTCGTGTCGGGCGCGTCGGATGTCACAACGTCAGCGGTCGACACCCTGATCGAACAGGTCGGCGTGTGCCGCGACTTCGCTCACCTGATGATCGCGCTGTGCCGAGCGGTAAACATTCCCGCCCGTTTTGTCAGCGGGATCGATTACGGCGCAGACCCGGCGCTTGGTCCCACCGATTTCCACGCCTATGTCGAGGTTTTTCTCGGCGACCGCTGGTATTTGTTCGATCCGACCGGCATCACGCCACCGATGGGCCTGGTCAGGATCGGCACCGGGCGCGACGCGGCCGATGTATCGTTTGCCACCATGTTCGGCGCGGTACGTTCATCGTCACCGATAATTCACATTGAAGCGGTGGACGATGCGGCGAACGGATTTATCCTGCCGTACCATAGTACCGAGGCGCTGTCTTCGATGGCGGCTGCATAGCCCTTCCTGACCGGCGCGAGATATTGCTCGGCGCGCCAGCGGAAAAGTCGGCGTTGGCGAAACGGCGGCAAATGCTTTGTCGCCGCCCCCCCAAAAAACTGGTTTGCCGCGTGGATTCAAAACAATTCAAAATAAAAAAAGGTTTCCGGTTGATCGCCGGAAACCTTTTTTGCTTGCAGCGACAGCTAGCTGCACACTGCACACGCACCTTCTCACCTTACTCAGCCAGCACGCATCTCCAGCATCAACTGGTTCATGCGCTTAACGAACGTCGCCGGATCATCCAATTGGCCGCCTTCGGCGAGCAATGCTTGATCAAACAATACCTCGGCCCAGTCATTGAACCTGCTGCCCTCGCGCTCGGCTTCGGCTTTCAGGCGCTGCACCACCGGATGCTGCGGATTGATTTCCAGCGTCGGTTTAGCCGCTGGCGCGTGTTGCCCGGCCGCCTTGAGCAAACGTGCCAGATTGCCCGACATATCATTTTCTGCGCTTACCAGACACGCAGGCGATTCGGTCAAGCGATACGTCACGCGCACCTCTTTCACGCGCTCGGACAATGCCCCGGCAATTTTGTCGGTCAAGGTCTTGAACTCACCGGCGGCAGATTCCTGCGCCTGCTTTTCTGTCTCGTCTTCCAGCTTGCCCAGGTCTAGATCACCTTTGGCCACCGATGCCAGGGATTTGCCATCGAACTCGGTCACATGCGAGACGACCCATTCATCCACGCGCTCGGAGAGCAGCAACACTTCGATGCCTTTTTTGCGGAATACCTCAAGGTGCGGGCTGTTCTTCGCGGCATTAAAGGTATCCGCCGTGACAAAGTAAATTTTCTCTTGCTCGGGTTTCATGCGGGCGATGTAATCGGCCAGCGATACCGTCTGCTCGGTGGTGTCGTCATGCGTGGATGCAAACCGCAGCAAACCGGCGATTTTTTCCTTATTGGCAAAATCCTCGCCGACGCCTTCTTTCAGCACGCGGCCAAATGCAGCCCAGAACGTCGCGTATTTTTCCTTATCGTTCGCTGCCATATCAGCCAACATGCCCAGCACCTTGGCTGTGCAGCCTTTGCGAATCGCCTCGATGTCTTTCGATTCCTGCAAAATCTCACGCGAGACATTCAACGGCAGATCGGCCGAATCCACAATGCCGCGCACAAAACGCAGATACGCAGGCAGCAGTTGTTCCGCATCATCCATGATGAATACGCGGCGCACATACAGCTTGATGCCGTGCCGCACATTGCGATCATATAAATCAAACGGTGCCTTGGCGGGCAGGTACAAAAGCTGCGTGTACTCGCTCTTGCCCTCTACACGCGCATGCACCCACGCCAGCGGGTCTTCGTAATCATGGCCGACATGCTTGTAAAACGCCTTGTACTGCTCTTCCGTAATATCGTTTTTAGGTTTTGCCCACAAGGCAGAAGCCTGGTTGATGGTTTCATCCTCATCGGTCACCACCTGGTCACCGCTCTCGCCGTCCTTGCCCTCGCGCCACTCTTCTTTTTTCATCACAATCGGTTGCAAGATGTGATCGGAATACTTGCGGATAATGTTGCGCAATTTCCAGCCGGACAATAAATCGTCCTGATCATCACGCAAATGCAGGGTGATTTCGGTGCCGCGAGCAGGCTTTTCGATCGCCTCGATGGTGAATTCGCCCGCCCCTTCTGATTCCCAGCGCACGCCGTGATCGGCTGCCGTACCGGCGCGACGGGTAACTACGGTGACTCGGTCGGCGACGATGAAGGACGAATAAAAACCCACGCCAAACTGGCCAATTAACCCGGCATCTTTCTTTTGATCGCCAGACAACTGCGAGAAAAATTCACGCGTGCCTGATTTGGCGATTGTGCCCAAGTTGGCAATGGCTTCATCCCGACTCATGCCGATACCGTTATCGCTCACTGTCAGCGTGCGTGCCGTTTTGTCGAAGCTCACGCGGATGCTGAATTCACCTTCGTTCTCCAGCAGCGCCGCATTATTAAGCGCCTCAAAGCGTAATTTGTCGCAGGCATCTGACGCATTGGAAATCAGTTCGCGCAGGAAAATTTCGCGATTGGAATACAGCGAGTGAATCATCAACTGTAAAAGCTGCTTGACCTCGGTCTGAAAGCCCAGCGTTTCACGTGCCGGGTTGGTTTGTGTGGTTGTTGTCATTGATATTTCCTAAAAATAATGGCTTATGGTTTGCAATCGTCGTTGATGCCGTGTTTTGCAAATACCATCGCAAAAACACAGCACACGGCCAACACAATATGGTGCCCGTGCGGTGAATTTCAATGGGTTGAGCAGTTTAAACGGTGGCGTGGTTTTCTGTCACCACCAGGCCAACCTGGCTTGAGTTAGCCTCAGCGAGTCTTTAGCAGCGCAGCCCCCATGCGCTTGAGCTCTGGCAAACAAGATCCGCACGAGGTGCCGCATTTTAACTGCGCCTGCAGCGCATCCAGATCAGCACCCTGGCGATACATGTCGTTGATTTGCGTCTCGGTCACGCCAAAACAGTTACATACGGCGCGCCCGACAGGAGCCATCAACAAGGGTGGCTTGGCTGTAGCCGCAAACAGCCAGCGCCGCAGCTCATTGACTGGCTGGCCGCTGGCCATCAGCTCACGCAACCAATCTGCTGCTGCTGTTTCCCCGGCTAACAACACGCCCAGCAAACGATCGCTCGTCGTATCGGTTTTTGCGCGTTTGGCAATGTCACGACGTGGATCGCTGTAGGCGGTGCATTCTTCCAGCTCAAGCACTGCAACGAGCTTATCCAGTATCTCTTTTGATAACGGCGCGGCATGCGCCACAGACAACATGACGAACGGATGATCGCGCCCGGCCAGCGTGACTGCGGCGTAATCGAATGCAGGTAACAACCGGGCAAGCTGGTCACGCCAGGACAAGACTTGCTCATCTGCCGAGCGCGTAGCATCGGCCACATCCGCTGCACGCAAGGCGATGAGCCGATACGGCAAGTCGACAGGCTCAATGCGGATCGCAGCCGCCTTGAGTTCGGGCTGCTTCGATATCGGATCGAAAGTCGACAACATCAGCTGATTAACACCTGCATGAGACAAGGAGCGCGCACCCCAGTGCATGGCGATGAACGCCTGACTCGGCTTGAGCTCATCGCTCGGACTGACCGGTAGAATAATTTCGCCACGGCGGCTTTTAATTCGCGCCAGATCGCCGGGCTTGAAGCCGCGTCGCTCGATATCCGTTGTATTAAGCAGCAAACGCGGCGTGGGTTCGTGCGCTGCCAGCCGCGCGGCGCGGCCGGTGCGGCTCATGCCGTGCCATTGGTCACGCAGGCGGCCAGTGGTCAGGCGCAAGGGATAACGGGCGTCGGTCGCTTCTGCCGTTAGCGAAAAAGTCAGCGGCGCAAACAATGCACGGCCATCAGCGGTGGCAAAACGATGATCGGCATACAGCCGCGCCTGGCCGCTTTGCGCCCCTTGCGGGAAAGGCCATTGCTGCGGGCCATTTTCTTCCAGCACGGCATAGCTCATGCCGCTCATGTCCAGATCACGGCCAACAGTGAGGCTGGTGTGTTCAGCAAAAATTTCGGCGGTGTTGGTAAAGTTGAAAAGACCAGTCTTTGCTGAATACGCCGTATCACCAACGCCGACTTTTTCGCCTAGTTTCTCACCCAGGCGCCTTGCAAACTCCGCCGCGATTGCCCAATCCGCGCGCGCTTCGCCAGGCGGCGATACCGCCGCACGCACGCGCGAGATGCGGCGTTCTGAATTCGTCACTGTGCCCTCTTTTTCTCCCCAGCTCGCGGCAGGTAACAAGAGATCAGCAAAGGCCGCCGTTTCAATATCGGCATAGGCATCTTGCACCACGACGAATTCCGCTTTGACTAACGCCTCGCGCACCCTCGTTTGATCCGGCATGGACTGCGCCGGGTTGGTGCAGGCAATCCAGACGGCCTTGATTTTTCCTTCATGCAAGGCATCAAACAACTCGACTGCCGTTTTCCCCGGCTGGTCGGGAATGCTGGGCACACCCCACAGGGTAGCTAATTCTTCACGGTCAGCCGCACTCGCCAGATTGCGATGCCCTGAGAGCAGATTGGCCATCGCGCCAACCTCGCGCCCGCCCATCGCATTCGGCTGGCCGGTCAGCGAGAACGGCCCCATGCCGGGTTGGCCAATTTTCCCCGTTGCCAAATGCAGATGAATCAACGCCGCATTATTGCTCGTGCCGTGAGCTGACTGGTTGAGCCCCTGACACCACATCGACAGCGGCGCTTTGGCCTGGCCGAACCAGCGTGCGGCTTTCACAATATCCGCTGCAGCCACACCGCACGTGGCAGCCGCCGCCGCTGGCGTGAGCTCACGAACCTTGTCGCGCAGCGTGGAAAAACCCGTGGTGTGCGCGGCGATAAAGGCTTCATCCACCAACCCTTCCCATAGCAACACATGTAGCATGGCGCTATAAAGAATGACATCGCTGCCCGGCGTGATTGCCAGATGCAAATCAGCCATCGCGGCTGTATCGGTGCGGCGCGGATCGACGACAATGATTTTGAGTTCCGGATTTTTCGCCTTCGCATCCTCGATGCGGCGGAACACGATTGGATGCGCCCAAGCCGTGTTGCTACCGGCGAGCAAAAACAGGTCGCTCAAGGCAATGTCGTCATAGCTGCAGGGTACCGCGTCCGACCCCAGCGTAGCCTTGTAACCCGCGACGGCCGATGACATGCACAGGCGCGAGTTGGAATCGATATTGTTGGTGCCCACCAGCGCACGCGCCAGCTTGTTGAAGACGTAATAATCTTCTGTCAGCAGCTGGCCGGAAATGTAGAAGGCAACAGCATCCGGCCCATGCTTCTTGATAATCGCAGCGAAGCGTTCGGCAGCAGTATCCAGCGCCGTATCCCAAGAAGTCGGCGTTCGTGATACGGTGCGTGAGGCACGTAATTCCGGCACCAGCGCACGCCCGGTGCGCTGTGTGGTGAGATGCAGGCTGGCGCCCTTGCTGCACAGGCGGCCAAAGTTCGCCGGATGGTCCGGGTCACCGCGCACATTGATGATTTTTGCCGCCGTGCCAGAACCAGCTGTTTCAATAATCACACCACAGCCGGTGCCGCAATAGCAGCAAACGGAGCGCGTCTCGCTCACCTGCAATTCAAGAGTGGTCTCCACAGCGGATTCCATTGCACCCATCACACATTCAGCCTCAAAGCGCTAATAGCACCACACCATTTTCAACGCGCGCCGGATACGTCACCGTGCTTCCTTCATCGGGCGCGCAGGCCTCTCCGCTGGATAATTCAATATTCCAGCCGTGCAGCGGGCAGGTCACGCGATGCCCATGCACGATGCCTTGCGACAACGGGCCCGCCTTGTGCGGACAAGCATCGCGCAACGCAAAAACTTCATCATCTGCCGTGCGAAATACAGCGATACTCACCTCATCGTGCGGCACCACCCGGCTACCGCGCAAGGGGATTTCTTCCAGACGACACACCTTATGCCATGTACTCAAAACTGTCTCCTGCCTGCTATGGATTTACTACGGGGTTTTCAATGGTCTTCAAATAGTTTCAACGGGAACAGGCAAAGGCGTAAATTCTGCCGCCAACTGGGGTAACCCTTCACCCGGCAAACGCTCACGCCAGGGATCGACAACGCCCTGCAAGGCATACAGCAGGCGTTGATGCAAGGCTTTGCGGTTGTCCGCATCTGTCACCACACGCTGCTTCACATAATCGAGGCCGACACGTTGCACATAATGCACCGTGCGCTCCAGATACCAACCTTCTTCGCGGTAAATCTGGAGGAAGGCGGCGGAATATTCCAGCACTTCTTCGCGCGTTGTCACCTTGCACAAAAATTCGGCGACTTCGGTCTTGATACCACCATTGCCCGCGACGTAAAGCTCCCAACCGGAATCAACACCGATCACGCCAACATCCTTGATGCCTGCTTCAGAGCAATTACGTGGGCAGCCCGACACAGCCAGCTTCACCTTATGCGGCGACCACATGCCGAACAACATTTTTTCCAGCGCCACACCCATGCTCATCGACTGTTGCGTGCCAAAGCGGCAGTGCTCGGTGCCGACACAGGTTTTCACCGTGCGGATGCTTTTGCCATAGGCATGGCCTGATGGCATGTCCAGGTCTTTCCATACCGCAGGCAAGTCTTCTTTTTTCACCCCGAGCAAATCAATGCGCTGGCCACCTGTCACCTTGACGGTCGGGATGTGATATTTCTCCGCCACATTGGCGATGCGGCGCAGTTCGTCCGGCGTGGTCAGCCCGCCCCACATGCGCGGCACCACGCTATATGTGCCATCTTTCTGGATGTTGGCATGCGCACGCTCATTGATGAAACGCGATTGCGGATCGTCCTTCGCCTCGTGTGGCCAAGTGGAAATCAGGTAGTAATTGAGCGCCGGACGGCAGGTGGCGCAACCATCCGGCGTATGCCAGGCCAAGGTTGCAAAGACATCATCCAGCGAGAGCAGCTTTTGGCCACGAATTTCTGCGCGCACTTCGCCATGCGTGAGCGCTGTACAGCCGCACATCGGCTTCGTGGTGCGGTCCGTCGCCTGATACGCGCCGCCGACGGTGGATGCCAGAATCTGCTCGACCAGGCCGGTGCAGGAACCGCACGAGGAAGATGCCTTGGTGTGCTTCCTGACGTCATCCAGCGTGAACAAGCCTTGTTCGCGAATCGCCTTCACAATCGTGCCCTTGCACACGCCATTGCAGCCGCAGACTTCGGCCTCGTCGGCCATCGCCGCCGCCTTTGAATTCCCCGCGTGGCCCACATCACCGACATGGTTGTTAGTGAAGGCATCGCCAAACATCAAATGATCGCGAATCGAGCCGACATCACGGCCTTCCTTGAGCAACTGAAAATACCAGCCACCATCGCCCGTGTCGCCATAGAGTACAGCGCCCACCAGGCGATCATTTTCGATCACCAGGCGCTTGTAAATTCCGCCGTTCTTGTCGTGCAGAATGATGTCTTCCGTGCCGTCGCCACCCGTGAAGTTGCCGGCGGAAAAAACATCGACACCGGTTACTTTCAGCTTGGTTGAGGTGACAGAACCCTGATAACGGCTGATGCCCATTTGCGCCAGATGATTGGCACACACCTTGGCCTGCTCGAACAACGGCGCAACGAGTCCGTACGCTATGCCGCGATGTGCTGCACATTCGCCTACTGCGTAAATTCTCGGGTCAAATGTTTGCAGCGTGTCGGATACCACCACCCCACGCTGGCAATGCAGACCGGATGCCTCGGCCAACGCCGAATTAGGACGAATGCCTGCGGCCATGACCACCAGGTCGGCGGGAATTTCAGCACCATCCTTAAACCGTATCGAGCACACACGGCCTTCTGCATTGGCAGTCAGCATCTCGGTTTGCTTACCCAGCAAAAATTTAAGGCCTTTGCTCTCCAATGAGGCTTGCAGCATATCCGCGCTCGGTTTATCCAACTGGCGCTCCATGATCCACTCGCCAATATGCACCACGGTGACATCCATACCGCGCAGCTTGAGTCCGTTAGCGGCTTCCAACCCCAGCAAGCCGCCACCGATGACAACCGCATGCTTATGCGTAAGCGCTGTTGCAATCATGACCTCGGTATCCGCAATATCGCGATAAGCAATCACACCGGGCAAATCATTCCCGGGCACGGGCAACATAAATGGCACGGAGCCCGTTGCCAGCAACAGGCGATCGTAGCCTGCCTCCATCGTCGCTCCGGTGCTATCTTCGGCGATCACCTTGCGCGCGATGCGATCCACTTTCACGACTTTTTTACTTGTGTGCAGCGTGATGCCGTTGTCCTTGTACCAGTCAAGATCGTTCAGTACGATATCGGCCAGCGTCATCTCGCCGGCCAGAACAGGCGAGAGCAGAATGCGGTTGTAATTGGGATGCGGCTCAGCCCCAAACACCGTGACGTCATAAAGATCAGGGGCCAGCTTTAACAATTCCTCAACGGTGCGTATGCCCGCCATGCCATTGCCCACAACCACTAATTTTTGCTTTTGCATTCTCTATCTCCTGCGAGGTCCATAAATATCATTAGCAAGCCTTATGCCCGAATTTTCAAGCCGCTCTGTCACACCAATGCATTGATTCAAAAGGAAGACCAATAACCATCCCTTCACCCTGCCCTGCCCTGCTGCACCGGGATGGTGCATAAGGTTTCAAACTCCCCGAAATGGGTTGATTCATGGGGACATCTCATTGCCGCGACAACCAAAAAGCCAGCACCAGATTGAGCACCAGCGAAATACCCAGAATAACTTTCAGCGTCAGCGATGGGTTCCGTTCCGCCAAGGGGATGCGCCGTGCTGAAGTCAGCGGCCGATAGGCCCCGCGCTCAAGTGCTAAAACAAATTCCTCGGCAGTTTCAAACCGATCTGCTGGTTCACGCGCGCAAGCCTTGAGCAGAATGGTTTCCAGCCACTCGGGAATATCTCGGCGATAGCGAGTCGGCGGTGCGGGTTGCGCAAAGCGCGGCGTCTGAAAAGGCTCGATCTCACCATACGGATACTTGCGTGTCAGCAGTTCATAGAGCGTGACGCCACAGGAATAAAGATCGCTCCCTTCATTTGCCGTGCCTTCAGCGAATAGCTCAGGCGCCATGTAGGAAGGCGTGCCGGGGTTGTTGATTTCACTCAAGCGCTCACCGTCGCTGGCGGCCACCCCCAGATCGAGCACAGTAATCTGCCCCTGCGCGCCAAGCTGGATATTGTCAGGCTTGATGTCGCGATGAACGATCCCCAGCCGATGCAGCAAACCAACGGCCTTGAGCAAACGCAAGCCAATGGTGGCTACTTCATCCACATCGAAACGATGCCCGCGCACCAGACGCGCCTTGAGCGATTCACCCTCATGCCAGGTCATCAGGTAGTACAGACAAGAACGCGCCGGATGGCTGACAACCTGCGGGAAACAAGGCGCTACCGCACGCCGCGCCAGCCATTCTTCATACACCAGTGCCGCGATTGATTCCGCATCACCTGCCTCAGGCCGCAGCGTTTTAAGCACCAGTGTTTCGTTGCCCTGCGCGACTTTGTAGAGCAGCGTCATGCGCGACTCATGCAGCACCTCGAGCACACGCAGGCCATCAATTTCATCGCCGACTTTCAACTGCGGCGGCAAAGGCAGTTTTTGCGCACCATCCAGTCGATCGCGCAAATTCGATTGTGGTACATTGATCACATGGGCGACCAACGCTGTGCAATTATCGCTTGCGCCACGCCGTACCGCTTCCAGCGCCAGGGCGTTTGCCGCCGCTTCGGCTGTGGCATGGCGCGCCAGAAATTCCTTGATGCCCGCATCCGCCAACGTGCCCCAGACACCATCCGTGAGCAGTACAAATCGGTCGCCCGCTGCCAGTTCCCCATCAGCATGGTCGACCACCACATGTTCATCCAGACCCAGTGCGCGGCGCAACACGTTGCTCAGTTCGGGATGCGGCCAGGTATGGTCTTCGGTTAGCTGAGTCAGCACGCCAGCACGCCACAGATAAGCGCGCGAATCACCCACATGGCCCACGTAATAGCGGCTGCCGCGCAACACCAGGGCCGTCAAGGTGGTGGCCATGCCCGCGTATTCACCGTTTTTGCGCGCCGTCGCTAGCAGCCAGCGATTGGTGGCGGTCAGCACCGTGTCGAATGACTTTGCCACACTCCAGGTATCCGGCGTGGCGAAATAATCATTAAGCAAATTACGCACGGCATACTCAGCTGCCTCGCGCCCCTGGGCGTGGCCGCCAACACCATCGGCCACAGCCAGCAGCATGCCTTTGGCATCAAGCTCATCGCCCTCAGGCGTCGCCGCACCGACGTAGTCTTCATTGCGACTGCGCAGCCCGACAAGCGTCGAGTGGGCAACATCAACCTGCAACCTGCTCATCCGTTCGCCCGATCAAATGCGGGCAGACGTCATCGTGGCAGCACCCCACGTTGTGCGCCAACGCGTTTTAACCGAGATGAGGCCAACCAGCGCTGCGATGGCAAGCGCTGCGAAAATCAGAAAACCCGCCTGATAACTGCCAGTAATCTGCCGCGAATATCCAAGGGACGAGGCCAGCCAGAAACCACCGACACCACCGGCCATGCCAACCAGCCCGGTCATGACACCGATTTCTTTTCGAAAGCGCTGCGGCACCAGCTGAAACACCGCGCCATTGCCCATGCCCAGCGCCAGCATGGCGAGAACAAAAACACTCAATGCCATCCATGCCTGAGGCAGGCCGATGCTAACGATGCCGAGAAAAACCGCCGCCAGCGCATACATGGCAGTCAGGCTCCGGATGCCGCCGATACGATCTGCCACACCACCACCGATGGGCCGCACCAAAGAGCCAGCGAACACACAGGCAGCGGTGAAAAACCCCGCCGTTTTTGCATCCAGCCCGTATTGCGTATTGAAATAAATCGTCAACGATGAGGCAAGACCCACAAATCCGCCAAACGTCACCGCATAGAAAAACATGAACCACCAGGCATCTTTATCCTTGAGCACCGCCAAGTATTCAACCAGGCGCTTGGGCGGCGGGCATTCCGGCGAATCTTTGGCCAGCACCAGATAAACCACGAACACGATAGCCAAAGGCACCAGCAAAATACCAAACACATTGCCCCAACCATAGGCCGCGGCCAGGCTGGGTGCAATCAATGCGGCCAGCGCCGTGCCGGAGTTTCCCGCCCCTGCGATACCCAAAGCCTTGCCTTGATGCTCCGCCGGATACCAGCGCGAGGCCAGCGGTAGCGCCACGGCAAACGAAGCCCCCGCTACGCCGAGAAACAGGCCAAACACCAGCGTTTGTTCGTAGCTGTGAATACCCACCTGCCAGGCGTAAAACAGCGCGGCCATCACGATCACCTGCCCAATCGCTCCTGTCAGCTTCGGCTTTAAGTGATCCACCATGAGGCCCATGAACAACCGCAATATCGCACCTGCCAGCACGGGCGTTGCCACCATCAACCCGCGTTGCGCGTGAGTGAGCTGTAAATCCTGCGCGATCTGCACCCCCAGCGGACCGAGAATGACCCAGACCATGAAGGCCAGATCAAAATAAAGGAAAGCGGCAAATAGGGTTGGCGTATGCCCGGATTGCAGAAAACTCTTCTTGTCCATAAATTATCCTTGTTTGGCTCTGGTTTTTTATTGATGACAAACAGCCGCCACCTGATCGTTGGTGCACGCTGAGAACTTCATAGCAAGTTCATAGCAGGTCGCATGCCAGATATGCACCAAACTTGGTAATCATTCACCACACAAGGGCTTAGACGAAAAGTCGGCGCTGGTGATACGCCACGAGCGCACTTTTGCTGCACCGCAATAGCGCAAGCGCACGGGATGCGCACCGAAATGAGGCGCGCATCCCGTTCGGGTCAAAAAGCTAAATCAAAACTTCGCTTCGCCCCAGAGCCAGAACTTGTCGGTATCGACCGAAAAAGTTTTCGCGTTGTAGCTGGCGTACTTGACGCCAACCAGATACTTTTTGGCGATGGGTTTGGTGGCCTGAAGATTCCATTCCGTGCCATACCGAGCATTGCCTTGGTCAGCACGGTAGTCGTGATAAACCGCATCGAGCTTGACGCCATACAGTATCGACCCCGCACCAAGGTAGGCATCCTTCAAGCCATTCGCCGGCGTTGCCAGAAACACGTCTGCCCAACCGTTGAAGGCATGCAAGGTCGCCAGCGGGGTTTGGAAGCTCTTCTCCCCATTGCCCTCAAGAAGTTCATAACCCAGCTTCACGCTATGCACACCTTTGGCCAAGCCTGCTTCAAGGAAGGCGTAATCCACGCTGTAATCCGCCGGATTTTTCTTGTAGTCCGACTGCGCTGCATACTCGGCGGTATAGAGGAACTTCACGCCTTCAGCGACGGCCTTATCCCCTTTGAAGCGTAAACCCCAGGTTTTTATCGAGTTCGTCGCGAAATCGGTATAGTCGAGTAGATAACCATAGCCCACGATCTCGCCAACGCTCCAGCCCTTGTAGCTGACATTGAGAATTGGCGACTTCATTTTTGCATTGCCCGTGTTGGCAAATGTGGTCGTTGGAAATTTGGTTTGATCACTAAACACGCGGTTGGCGTTGTAGATGTAGCCTGCGGTGATTGTTGTTGCAGGCAGGGATTTATTAACTACAGTGAAGCCGTCGAATGTTTGTTCATTTTGCCGCCAGCCGACGTTGCCGATAAAGCGCTGGTTATCCAGCACGATGCGTTGCCGACCATATTTGAGCTTGGTATTTGGAATGCCAGAGTAAGTCAGATAAGCCTGATTGACCTCGGTGAATTCCGGATCAGCAACGATGGAGTAAGCCGTTTGGCGATTGGTCGTGCTGTTGTAATTATCTGTGCCGACTACGCTGAGATGTTCCCCTTCCAGCATCGCGCCAAAGCCTTTGAATTCACCCGTCTCATAACCAAAGCGCAGGCGCAGGGTTGAGGCATTGGCAGCTTTGAGCGCATTCTCCTGGCTCACACTTTCATACCGGTAGCGCGCATCCAGCGAGGGTTTGCCACCCATCAGCGCGGCAGAAAAACTGTCTCCCGCAAAAACGGGTAATGCGAGCAGAGACAGCGAGAGTAAAACGGCGTGTGTCATTGGTGATGAAGTCAGGGATGAATGATGTGACATAAAAGTATCTCCAGAAAAGTAATTGATAAATAAAAGTGAAAATATTTAAGGGCTAGGGGTCAGGCCACCTTTTTCAGTTGCTTGCGATAGAGGAATTCAAATACCGTCGCGCGGTAAGCGGCAAACCGGCTATCTTCCGCCAGCGCCAGGCGATCACGCGGGCGGGGCAGGTCCACTGTGACAATCTCGCCTATCGTTGCTGCCGGTCCATTGGTCATCATGACGATGCGGTCCGAGAGCAACACCGCCTCATCGACGTCGTGCGTCACCATCACCACCGTGGCGCCTGTCTTGGCCAGCACGCCGTTGAGCTCATCCTGCAAGCTGGCGCGGGTCAGCGCATCCAGCGCGCCAAAGGGTTCATCCATCAGCAGGATGCGCGGTTCCATGGCAAACGCGCGGGCGATGCCGACACGCTGCTTCATGCCGCCGGAAATTTCATGCGGATATTTATCCAGGGCGTGTTCCATGTGCACCATTTCGAGTGCGGCAACCACGCGCGCCGTGAGTTTCGCCTTGCCCTCTTTTCGCCCGAAAACACGTTCAACGGCTAGCATCACATTTTCAGAACACGTCATCCAGGGTAACAAGGAATGGTTCTGGAACACGACCGCACGCTCGGGCCCCGGCCCAGTGATTTCGCGGTTATCGCACAGCAGCACACCATGGGTTGCCCGTGTCAGGCCGGCAATGAGATTAAGCAAAGTAGATTTGCCGCAACCCGAATGCCCGATCAGCGCCACGACTTCACCCGGACTGATCGCTAGATTGATATCACGCAGAGCAACAAAGCGGCCTGCCCGTGTAGGAAACTCCTGGCCAACGCTTTCGATTTTGACGATGGGTTTCATGCGCTTCTCCTCAACGTGATTCATAAGTAAACCGCTTGGCCAGCAGTAACAACATTTGTTCCAGCGCAAACCCCACCACGCCGATAACAAAGATGGCAATGATGATGTGCTCGACCTTGAGGCTGTTCCATTCATCCCACACCCAGAAGCCGATGCCCACGCCGCCGGTCAGCATTTCCGCCGCAACAATGACCAACCAAGCGGTACCGATGGATAGACGAATGCCGGTCAACATGTAAGGCAACACAGCGGGGAAGAGAATCCTGGTAATTACCTTGTCTTCCGACAAGCCCAGCACACGTGCCACATTCAAATAATCCTGCGGCACGCGGCGCACACCCTCTGCAGTGTTGAGAATCATCGGCCAGATAGAACAGATGAAAATAGTCCACGTCGCCGCCGGGTCTGCGCGCTGAAATACCAGCAAGCCAATCGGCAGCCAAGCCAGTGGAGAGACTGGGCGCAGCAAGCTGATGACAGGATCGAACATGCGGTTCATGAATTTAAAGCGTCCCAGCATGAACCCGACCGGTATACCTACCAGTGCAGCAAAACCAAACCCGATGCCAACACGTTGCAATGAGGAGAGCACATTCCAGCCAATACCCTGATCATTCGGCCCATTCCGATAGAACGGATCAGCAAACAACTTGGCTGCCGCATCCCACGTTTGCATCGGGCCGGGAATCGAGTTGTTTTTGACGGAAAAAAGCGCCCAGATACCCAGCAGCAGCGCAATGCCGAGCAGGGGCGGAACCACGCTTTTTGCCAACTCACGCGCGCCGCGAACTAACCGCTGCCCGCGCCCCGGCTCTCGCCCCAAGGCAGGGGAATCTTCTTGCGCGCTGGGCGCGTGTTCCATCAAAGTCGGCGCTGGTGACACGGCGGCCTGTGTGGGCAAGATCGCCATCACGTCCGCTTCTGCCACCTGCATCGACTCCACGTTCTTAAAAGCAATGACTGCACTCATGATGATCTCCTTTCTTGCAAAAAACCTCAGGCGTGAATCTTGAAAGATGCGGCGTATTTCTTCGGGTCTTTCCCATCCCACACCACACCGTCGATCAGCTTGCTGCTGCGCATGTCGCTCTTGGGTAGAGCAACCTTGGCAGCGGCGGCAGCTTGCTTGTATATGTCAATACGATTGATCTGCTTTGCCACCGCGAGATAATCCGGATCGCTCTTCAGCAGTCCCCAACGTTTGTGCTGGGTCAGGAACCACATGCCATCCGAGAGATAGGGGAAGTTCACCGCGCCGTCATTAAAGAACTTCATGTGATTCTTGTCGTCCCACGTTTTACCCAGGCCATTGGAATAACGCCCCAGCATGCGTTCGAGAATCACATTCATATCGGTATTGATGTAGGCCTTTTGTGCCACGGTCTCCGCCGTGAGGCGGCGATTCGCCAACGACGCATCAATCCAGCGACCCGCATCGAGCACTGCTGCCGTCATGGCGCGCGCCGTGTTCGGATTTTTGGCAACCCAGTCAGCTGTGGTGCCGAGCACCTTCTCGGGGTGATCCGTCCAGATGTCCTGCGTGGTAGCTACGGTAAAACCAATCTTGTCCATGATCGCGCGGTTGTTCCACGGCTCGCCGACGCAGAATCCGTCCATATTGCCAACGCGCATATTGGCCACCATTTGCGGTGGCGGCACCACGATATTTTTCACATCCTTGAACGGATCAATACCCTGCGCCGCCAGCCAGTAGTAAAGCCACATCGCATGCGTGCCCGTGGGGAAAGTCTGCGCAAACGTGTATTCGCGTTCCTTCTTGGCGACTAGTTTGGCGAGTGACGGGCCATCAATCACGCCTTTGTCTTTCAACTGGTTCGACAAGGTGATCGCCTGGCCGTTGTTGTTCAGACTCATCAGCACGGCCATGTCCTTCTTCGGCCCACCGATGCCCAGATGCACGCCATACACCAGGCCATACAGCACGTGTGCTGCATCCAGCTCACCATTCACCAGCTTGTCACGCACCGCAGCCCACGAAGCCTCTTTGCTGGCAATAATCTTGATGCCATATTTTTCGTCAAACTTATTCACTGCGGCCATAACGACTGACGAACAATCCGTGAGCGGAATGAAGCCGATGCGCACCTCTTTTTTCTCGGGCGCATCCGAACCGGCAGCCCATGCGGCAGAACGGATACCGGGCGGCACCATGCCCATGAGCGCAGCCCCTGTCATGAGCGTTGCGCCTTGACGCAGAAAATCACGCCGTTTTTGTGCACCAGATGATGATTCCGCAGCAGTTTCTGTAATCCCGGTAGGTGGCAGGCTATCTTCATGTTTCATTACGCTCTCCAAAGTCAGGTCATTAATCAGAATGGTAAAAAAAAACGGCATCCGTCTCAGCTCGACATTGATATTCAATCAACATCAATGAGCATGAAACAGACACCGTTGTCTTTTGTGCCGAACCGCCGTTGATTCAGCGCACAAGGTTCACTAAGCAACCAGCATGCCAGCTTTATGGAATCCCGATTTAAAGCCCACTGTTACTGGAGTTTCAAAAGAGCCGTGTGAAAAATCGGCGCTGGCGAGACGGCGATAAGCCTTCATATGTTGCACCGCAATAGCGCGCAAATTCACTTTTTGCACCGGAATAATGCGCGCGAGTCACAACAGAAACTTGGCCATCGCGACCACGTCTGCCGCCACTTTCGCCAAAGGCTGGGCACGTTCCATGGCTAGTTTGCGCAACGCGCCATGCGCCTGATTCTCATCCAGCCCCCGCGTTTGCATGAGGATGCCCTTGGCCTTTTCCACCACCTTGCGTTCAGACAGTTTCTGCGTTGCCAAAGCCGCTTCCTGCTTCAAACCTTGATGCTCTTCAAAGCGTGCAATGGCCACATCAACTATCGGCTTTAAGCGAGCCAAGTCAAGGTTATCCACGATATAAGCCGAGACGCCGGCCTTGAACGCAGCGCGCATCACGTCACCATCATTCTCGTGGGTGAGCATGATGACCGGACGAGGCATATTGCGCGACATCACCGCCAGATTCTCTAGCGTATCGCGGGAAGGCGAATCGGTTTCGATCAAGATGACATCTGGTTTGATGGCTTCAATCTGTGCCGTCAAGTCCAGCACGGAAGGCAATACAGCAGCCACCTGATGACCTGCCATGACAAGACCGGCACAGAGTTCTGTGGCCCGTGCTTGGGATTCGTCGATGATAAGAATGCGCAACATGGCAAAGCTCATGCAAGCGCTGTGCCATATCCCTGTACTGTCAGGAAGAAAATACCCCAGCTTTTTTAGTTAACCCGGCTGACCCGTCAAAATCGTCTTATCCGACGGATAGTCGAGTGCCGGTTATTTTCTGCTCAGGTTTTGCACGATCTGCCACGTTACCCACCCACGCCGCAGCCATTTGCCAATGCGGCCAGATCGCAAGCCTGCAGGCCTCAGTACCGCGAGGAAAAGAGCGGCGGCACCGGCTAGCCACGCGGGATGGCTTTTGATCAAGCGCACAACCACCAGCCCCTGATCGGCCAGCGCCAAGGGTGCGCGCCAGGGTTCAATGCTTTGCGCCAGCGCCATTCGCTGCGCTGCCGCTTGCGCAATCAATTGTTCCCGTCGCGCTGCCAGTCGGGTTAATTCGTTCATGAACGAGAATCCAACTGCCCCCGGTCTTTAATCAATTCCGCCAGGCTCGCTGCAAAGATTTTTGGCCTGGCTCGCATTTTGCGCACGGCAAAGCGCCATGTCGCCACACCAGCCATGAGGAAAAATCCGGCAAGTGCACCCAGCACCAAAAAACGATGCGTATCCCAGAAGACCGCTACCAGCAAAATGATTACCAGCACCACGCCAACACCGAGAAAAAACAGCGTAGCCAATGCCACCATCAAAAGCGACAACAAATGCTCCCGGCCTTCCTCCAGATCATTGGACAACAGATCGAGACGCGTATGGACGATGGCAACCAGCGTTGCAACAAGCGTACTCAGAGATGAGAGCAGTCCATGACTCTCACCGGATGGTTTTTCCACCATGGCGAAACGACTAACGGCGACCGATCAGCAGACCGATCACCAAGCCAACACCAGCGGCGGTGCTAATCGCTTTCCATGGATGCTCATGAACATAAACATCGGTCGCTTCAGCCGCCGCTTTGGTTTTGACAAGCAGAGCCGACTGCACCTGCGCAATTTTTGCCTGTACAACCCTGAGTGACTCTTCCGCTTTGGCGCGTACTTCGGTCAGCTTCTCACCCCCCTGATTGGCAGTTGCTTTTAGCAGGGCTTCTGCATCGGTCATCACCACCTTGAAATCGGCAATTAGTTGTTCTTTGGTAACGTCATCTGATACTTTTTCCATGATTTTCTCCGTTGTTGGTTGTTACATTTACAAAACTCAAACCTGCTACGCTAACTTTGCGCTTTAACTGCTAAAAATGGAAGCACTATGATTCATGCGACCCCGCACTGAAAACAAGGGTGGAGCAACATTATTCATTGCGCCCTCCTCGTTCCTGCTCTTGCTGTCCGCTTGCCCGCCCTCGTTTTTGTTCGCTCTTGTCATCTTTATAGCCCCTATCACTCTTGTCTTGCTGTTTTACGTCTCGTTCTCGTGATCTTGGTACCTTCTGTTCATGCTGATCCACCTTTGGCTGAGCTACCTGCCTACGATCCTGAATTTCTGGGCGTCCCTGGTTTGAATCGAGCGGACTGGGCCGTCGAGCGTCTTCGCCTCTGCCACCTCTCCCTTGTGGTCCTTGTGGCCCTGGCGCAGCAAGGTCACCCTGCTGGCGCGAGGTAGGAGGGCGAACCTCCTGCTGTCTAAACTCTCGGTCTTCGGGCGCTCTTTGTTTTTCTTGACGAGCCCTTCCTTTCTGGGCAGGTGTTCCTTGCACGGCACGCTCTTGTTTGCGTTGCTGATACTGTTGTCGCACCACGGGATCCCGCGGCTGATAGCGGTAGCGCTGTTGTTGCAACTCATGCTGCTGCTCAATCTGCTTAGGATATCGATCCCCCGAATACTGCCGCTGATAGATGGGTAGCGGGGCAGGGGTTGGCTCCGAGCCGCGGTCCCATTTGTCCCAGCCGCGTCTATGTTGTTCCCAATCATGGCCCCAGTGATTATTCCAGCGTGGCGGCGCATTCGACCGCCACCCGCGAAAGTACGCTGGCGGCTGGCGATAGTAACGCACAGGGATTCGCAGGATGTACACCGGTACAGCATATGGCTCCACAATCCACCAAGGCCCGTTGTACCAGGAGCTCACGTACCACTCATCATCCTGAAAAACCCAATACATACCATCGTAAAAGAAATAATTCGTTTGCAGGCGTGGCGCATAGTAAACCGGGTAACCCGATATAACAACGAGCTCCGGATACACAGGCACGTTGATCCCGATACTTGTATACGGCAACCCGATACCAATACTCAACTGAGCAGTACCAGAAGCCGCTGAACTCGCTAGCAATCCCAGAAAAATAAACACGTACCGAATTTTTAGTATTTTCATTTTGTAGTCCACCAGGTTTATTGCAACCAAAAATAAAGAAATCACGACTTCTTTATTCATAACGAAATACGGTATTAGCGTACTGTATGCTATGGGTACTTATCTAAAATTTCTGTGCGGCATCGCACAGAAAGCGATGTTTCATACGAGTAGGATAATTCTGTGTGACTATCCGGTGTACCTAATAGCGTACAGACAGCAAATTTGTCCTTTCAACCCCTGTCAGGGACCCTTTTCAGCCAAGCTTTTGTCACCTGCCTCAACAGGGAGATGATTACGCAGGAATGAGGCTAATGCACACAAAATATATAAAGAAAATTGGGCAGATCAGCATCGCAAAACTTTCAATAGCACTTTGCCTGATACTGCTTGCAGGGTGTAGTTCACTCCCTGTCATGGTGCCTGACATGGCAATGCAGCCATCGCACCCTGTGCAGCTCGATGGTGCGCACGGCCCGCTGACTGCCCAGCAAAGCAAGGCAGTACTCGCCAGAATCAAAAAAAATGGTGCAGAGACCAATATCTTTGACAAGCACTTGGCACTGGAAGTAGAGATTGTCGGCAGCCCGCTGGTAATAGGCAACAAAGTCGAGCTGCTGGTAGATGGCCCGGCAACTTATCGATCTATGTTCGCGGCAATAGAGAATGCGCAGGACCATATCAATATAGAAACCTTCATTATCGAAAATGATGAGATCGGGCAAAAATTTGCCACGCTCTTAACCCGAAAACAAAACAGTGGGGTGCAGGTGAACCTGATTTACGACAGTGTGGGGTCAATCAGTACACCCAAGGAATTTTTTACTTCACTTAGAGAAAGCGGTGTGAATGTTCTGGAATTCAATCCAATCAATCCGCTCATTGTGCGTAAAGGCTGGCAAGTCAACCAGCGTGATCACCGGAAACTATTGATCGTGGATGGACGGGTCGCCTTTATCGGCGGCATCAATATCAGCAGCGTCTATTCCAGCGGCTCATTCGGCAAATCCAATCCAACCAAAGACACCACGCCATGGCGTGACACCCATCTGCGTATGGCGGGGCCCGTTGTCAGCGACTTTCAGAAATTGTTTATGGCGACATGGGAAAAGCAAAAAGGCGCGCCATTAAAACCTAAAAAATATTTCCCACAGCCAAAAAGTCAGGGTACTGAGGTTGTACGTGCGATTGGTAGCTCACCTGACGAGCCTTACAGTCAAATCTATGTAACGTTGCTCTCCGCCATCAATAGCGCGGAAACCCAGATTTTTTTGACAAATGCCTATTTTGTCCCTGATCCGCAATTGCTTGCTGCACTCAAAGAGGCTGTTCAGCGCGGTGTCGATGTGAGACTGTTGTTGCCCGAAAAAACAGATTCAGACTTGGTGTTTTATGCATCCCGTTCTTATTACGATGAACTGCTCAGCGCCGACGTAAAAATCTATACGCGGCAATATGCGTTGCTCCATGCCAAAACTGCGCTTATAGATGGGGTCTGGTCAACTATAGGTTCAACCAATCTCGACTGGCGTAGTTTCCTCAACAACCAGGAAATCAATGCAGTCGTGCTGGGGCAGAAGTTCGGTGCACAAATGCAAGCCCTGTTCGAGAAAGATATGGAGTCCTCCAAGCTCGTTACGCTCGAAATATGGAGAAAACGTTCAATCGGTGCCCGCATCAAGGAGAGAGCAGCACGTTTGTGGGCTCACTGGCTATAAATTTTCAGCATGATGCTGATCCAAAATGGATTTTTACAATGCGACAAATTTTTCAAATAAGCATAGGAGCTATGCGCTTTAGCCAAGAATTCAAGTCAAGGTCATTTTGGTGGGTGCCAGTTCTTGTACTTCTCTGCAGTGCATGGTTTCCTAGCGAGAAAGTTTTTGCCATCGAACCGAAGATGTCGCCCGGATCCGCTGTATCGCTACGCGCCAAGTACACCGAATTGGACACATTGTTGCGCAACAATCAGTTTCACCGTGAACTGTACCTTCACTCTACGCAATCATCTGGCAATTTGAAGGGGGAAATCTATGCGGTGGTCGATTATCCGTTGACCACGGTTAACGTGGCGCTCAACAACCCCGCACATTGGTGTGATGTGCTGATATTGCACATTAATATCAAATATTGCCACGCTTCCAACAACAAGATAGGCACTGTCCTCACCATTAATCTGGGTAGAAATTACACTCAGACGCTAGCGGATACTTATCGTGTCGAATTCAACTACCACGGGGCGATCACGACGCCAGATTATTTCGCTGTAGAACTAAATGCCAAGGATGGCCCCTTGAACACTCATGACTATCACATCTGGATTGAGGCCACCTCCCTGAAAGACGGGCGCACCTTTCTGCATTTCACCTACACGTATGCTTTTGGTTTAACTGGTCGCCTCGCGATGCAGAGCTACCTGGCAACAATCGGCAGAAATAAAGTCGGGTTTACCCTCACGGGCAAACAACCCAATGGTCAACCTATCTATATTCAAGGGGTACGCGGTATAGTGGAACGCAATACCATGCGGTATTACTTGGCTATCGATGCGTATCTCGCCGCGTTGACCGCACCACCCGAGGATCAGCTGAAGAAACGATTACAGCATTGGTATAACGCTACTGATCAGTATGTCCGCCAATTGCACGAAGTAGAGCGAAATGATTACCTTGAAATGAAACACAATGAGTATCAGCGTCAGCAGATAACTCAATAGGCTATATAAACTTAGGAGTGTCAGGAATCTTAACTGAACCTATTTATGGAAACGCTGAATAAGCCACCGCAAAGCGCGACGACGAATTCAAATTGAGACGAAATGTTGAGACGAGCAGAAATTTCATTGACTGGAAGCCTGTCGTGATGCAAATCGCGCGGGATGCTCCCGCCGCTTGCTCATATTGGGCGCACCTGTCCCGTCAAGGGCCTTCCCCACTTGATGAGATTGATCATCGCCAGCATGGCGAAAGCACGGTTGGCA